>NZ_QULJ01000008.1:0-122729 GCF_003481505.1 Clostridium sp. OM05-5BH
CTGGTAACTTAGTTACCGAGTAGTTCACAATTTTATATTTTGATTTTGCCTTGACCCGGACGGATTGCCGCTGGAGCTGCACGAATAATTATGGGAGAGAAAAGAGCATATAAAGTCAGAAAGCCCGGTGGAGACCGGAAGAAGCTGAAGCAGGAGCAGGAAGGTCTGAAAGTTGGGATACGGCTTATGGTGGAAGTGTATAGTTTATGACGGAAATAAAATGAACTCCTGGAGTGCAAAAAAAGCCCTCGCTGTGTGTGATACACAGTGGGGGCGTTGGTCAGATTCTTTGCATGGTATTTCATTCTTTAAGAAACGCTGCATGGTAAAGAAAAAGTGATTCAAAGTTAATGGGGGCAGAACCCATTAACACCAAGAATGAGGCAGCTAAGCCATATTTTATACAAATCCTCGCCTTCGGTAAGCTTTAACCCCGTAATTTCAATGATTTTTTGGATTCTGTAATTCATAGTGTTCCTGTGAATGTGAAGATGATTTGCTGCAGTTATTACATTGCGGAAGAAGAGGTAGGTTTGTAATGTATCTAAATAATCGGTTCCGAATTCTTGATCATAGGCCTGTAATCTGAGTATTTCTGGAAGGCAGAAATAGTTCGGCTGACTATATTTTTTCAAAGTGGAAACCAGGTAAGGCATATTGTATTCCTGAAATCGATAGATATTCTGCCTTGGATTCTGTTTCATTCCAATTCGTAGAATCTCTAAGGATTGTTCTACAGATGCACTAAATTCAATGATATTTGAAAAATGGTGACTGCAACCAGCGGCCAGATGATAAGTTTGAAAGAAGTTATCCAAGTTATTGGCAACTGATTCCAGATCTTCGGTTTCAAGAAGCAGATATAAGATATTGCCGATACAGACTGCTTTATAGGTTGGATAAATCATACCAAGATGATTTTTGTAAGCAGTGATGGAACGTTCTTGATTGTCCGATTGGTACGCATCCCGGAAGCCAATAGCCATGGTATAGAAGTGTTCTCCCGGAATCCAGCCAAATCCTTTTGCCCGTAAATTAAATTCTTCCTGATTGCCGATGCGTCCGGAAATAAGTTCAAATAGAAGATTTTCACGATAACTGAGTGCAAAGCCTATTTTATTTCGCTCTAATTCTAACGATAGGACGTTTGCCAAAATATCTAGTATTTGACAATCGCCGTCTTCAAAGGGACGTTTCTGTGGAATCACTACGATCCAGCCAAAATATCGGTGCTCAATAACAATTTTTACAATCAGACGTTCTTTCTTCTTCTGGTAATTAGAATGTTCAATAAAGGCATGTTCGGTTTGTTCGATACTGGGCAGAAGTGTTTTATAGTCGTATTTTTCGAATAGATCGGAGGTTACAAAATTGTGTTTGATGATGCATTGAATTAGTTCGTCATCAACTTTCTTTAGTTCGTTCAGATCAGACCAGTGAAGAACACGGGTGGATGTATCCGATAAAAATAAGGGGTTTTCGAGAAGTTCTGCACCTGTAGATAGGATGGTATTCACATCTTTACGGTTTAGCAGGCATTGGCTGAGTTTGTAATGAGCTTCTTCGATTCGTCGCTCTACTTTTAGTATATGCTGCAGCTGGAATGTAAGCTCAGTTTGAATGGTAGGTTCAGCCAGCATAACATAGTTTTCGATCCAATCAGGGATTTCTGTGTCATCTGTGCCGTTCGGCAAAATGATCCAAAGTATATTTTGGTTGTCTTTGGGGATTTGAAGGCAATCATCAGAATGAATAATATATGCGGTAGCTTCTGTAAATGTTTCTCTTACAGGGAGGTTGTTTTGAACGTGAAAAATTGGGGAATCTGGATAGAGGATGCTTTCTTTTTTTAAAGCGTGATAAGCAGAAAGCTTTTGCATGAATGATAGGAATGATAGCATAAGGGACTCCTTTCTACTTGTGCATTCTGCACAAGATGTTTTTTTGATATTGTATCAGATATACGAAGTAATCAGTTTATATTTTTTTTATAATCTGTTCATCAAAATAATTATTCTTAATCCTCATTTTATTACATTCTTTTGATTTTGGCTACGGATATTTATATTCAACATTGATTGAAAAATCAGGAAGGAGTTGGAAGTATGGAAGAATTCTATTTGGTTAATGGTAAAATTCTGGATGTAAGAACAGGAAAATTTATCAAGGCAGATTTAAAAATTACTGGTAAGCAAATTGCATCAGTTCAGGAAAAGGCGCCGACTGAAGCAAAGAAGGTGGACTGCAGTGGAAAATATCTGATTCCAGGTATTATGGATGCTCATGTGCATCTTGTATGGGAAGGAACAGCCAAGGACCCCATGTATGAGACTGTACGGGACGGAAACTATTTAAATTTTGCCAAAGGTGTTTCTTCGGCGGAAAAATCCTTAAAGAACGGGGTAACGACTGTACGCGATTTGGGCTGTAATGATGATTGCTCGATTCCTCTGGCAAGAGCTGTGAATATTGGACTGATTAAAGGAAGTCATATTGTTCCGGCGGGAAGTGCAATTCAAGGTTCCTATGGACATTGTCCGATGATTGGCTATATTGCGAATACAAAGGAGCAGTTGATTGATAAAATTAAACGTTTGAAAGGTTATAATATCGAGATGAGCATTCCACCCCTTCATTGGATTAAGATCATGGCGAGTGGAGGCGCAGCTGGATTGGAAGATGTAGGTCCATGTATGTATTCACCGGATGAGTTGAAGGCGATTACATATGAAGCACACCGTCTAAATATGAAGGTCGCAGCACATGCGCTTTCACGAGATGCTATTTCAAAATGTATTGATGCCGGAATTGATACAATTGAGCACGGAGGTGCATTAGATGAGGAACTTCTTCATAAGATGAAAGAAAATGGGCAGGTGTGGGTTCCGACTCTGCAGGTATATAAAGAACTGGCTCGAGGAAAAGGAATGATCGCAGATGTTATCGTAGAGAAGGCATCAGCTGTTGAGGAAAATCAAAAAAAGGCTTTTTCAGCAGCCATGAAAATCGGTACGAAGATTGTTGCGGGAAGTGATGCAGGTTCTCCGAATTTCGGCCCGCACCCATCCATATTTAAAGAATTAGTTGCAATGCAGGAAAATGGAATGTCAGCTGCTCAGGTGATTCGCTGTGCAACTTTGGCTGCAGCGGAGGAACTAGGGGTGAAAGACAGAGGTGTTTTAGAAGAAGGAAAAATTGCAGACATTGTAGTTCTGGATGCCAATCCATTGGTAGATTTACATGCGTTTACAGAACATTTATCGGCGGTATATAAAGAAGGTCTTTTAGTATAGAATATGGAAAATGATATTGACATTAAAGGAGGATACATTATGCATGAATTAATTGCTCAGCCTAAAATGCTTCTGGTTGTTATTGTTTATTTACTTGCTCTGGTTGGAACGGGAGCTTATTTCGCAAAGAAAGCAGCTGTAAAAAAAGAAGGAAAAGAAGATTTTTTCTTAGCAGGAAGAGGCCTTGGAAAGATTGTAGCAGTTGGTACGATTTTGGCTACATATACAGGTGGTGGTACAGTAACCGGTGGTGGAAATAGCCTAGCTTTTAATTATGGATTGTGGAGTGGTTTGTTTTTTACGATTTGTCCGGTTATCAGTATGAGTGTTTTATGTTATCTGACCCCTAAAATCCGGGAAAGCAACTGCTACACGGTATCACAGCTTCTTGAAACGAAATATGGTTCTAAAGCTAGAACAATATCAGCGGTTATCATAGCACTTGCGATGGTTTCTATCGTTTCTTATCAGTATCGAGGTCTTGGATTTATTTTAAACGCTACAACTGGTATTCCAACTACTTATTGTACAATAATCTGTTGTGCACTTGTTATTGTACTAGCCCTTTCTGGTGGATTGAAGACAGTTGCTACGACAGATGCAATGTCCGCATTTTTGATGGTAGGTGGCCTTGCAATTGGCTTACCGGTTCTGATTAGTACAGTAGGTGGCTGGGATTGGGTTATTTCTTCTGCACAGGCCAACGATCCGGAAAGCCTTACGTTCTTCGGCGGTCAGACGCTTCTTAAATGGGTTGGCGGATATCTTCCGCTGATTCTTCTGACTTGTTCCGATCAGAACTATTATCAGAGAATTGTTGCAGCGAAGGATGTAAAAACAGCTCGTGTTGGTCTGATGGGCACTATGCTTGCTTGTTTTGTTATTATGCCGGTTGTTGCATGCTATGCATTCATTTCACGTCAGTATTTTGGAACCAGTATTGCAGCAGGACAGGCATTGATCGGTGCAGCAACTCTTCTTCCTACGATTATAGGTGGTATTGTACTTTCTGCTGCAGCAGCATTTACTATTACCACAGGTGATTCATACCTATTGTCTGCAGCAGCTAATTTCTGTATTGATTTATATAGCAAAATCAATCCGAATGCAACTGAAAAAGAAGAACTTAAAGTCAGCCGTGCGTTTATTTTGATTGCGGGTATTGTCGCTTATGTTATTTTGACTTTCTTCCCATCGATTCTGGCAATTCAGTACTGGTCCTATACAATATATGGAGCGGGAATTACACCAGCAGTTGTTGGAGCGCTTATATGGAAAAAAGCTACAAAAGCGGGAGGTATTTCATCCATGATTGTTGGATGTGGATTAAGTATTATCTGGGAGGCAACCGGTTCTCCATTTGGATTACAGACAATTTTTGTAGCATTCCCGATAGCATTGATTATATTAATTGTGGTATCCTTAGCTACACAGCCAAAAAGTGAATGAAGTTAATGGGGTCAGACCCCATTAAGCGTTCAAGATTTCTTGGGAGAAATACTTCAAAGACAACATCAAGGTATAAGAAAAGCAGGTGAGGGGGTCTTAAATGGTTTGCTCACCTGCTTCCTTTTTTGCGGATGCAATGACCGAATCCGGCAAATCCATCTTTTGAACGGATGGACAATTTAGAACTATATACCTTGCATCATGGGTTCGGATATGTTACATTTATCATATCAAGCATATATTTTTCTTTGTAAACATTTCAAGTATATCTTACATTCCAATCTAATTATGAATCTGAGAAAATCTTATGCTTATCCAATTAAGTAACAATTGAAAAGCAGGAGATTTTCGATGGGTTTTGCTCTGACTGTGAGGTGACGGGAGTGTTACAAAGCAGAAGAAATTCTCCTGACAGAAAGGAGAATTTATGAAAAAAGGAACTTACGCAAGAGCAAGGCGGGATCACAAGGACACGTTATTTCGGATGATATTCAGTACGAGGGAAAGTCTGCGGAGTTTGTACAATGCAGTGAACCATTCGAATTATGCAGATCCGGCGGAACTGGAGCGCGTGGTGGTTCATCTGCGCGAGGGAAAGACGCTGACGGAGTCGCGAAAGCTGGCAGCGGCGGAAGTTGGGCAGTAGGAATTAAACTTGGTGCGAAAAAATAAAAAGTTTATCAGCGAAAGCGCAGAAATGAAAATGAGCACCCTGGAAATGAAAGACTCAAAAATCGGCATATGACTTAAAAATAAAATTTGAATGACTCATTTATGAGCACATAAAAGCTCATAAATGAGTCATTTTTTTTGCATTATGAAAAAAATGAGACAAGAACGAGTCATTCCTGGAAGGTTATCAAAAAAATAAATAAAAATTTTAATTCGACAAAAACCTTGTATTTACAAGGAAAACCTCGAATTTTTTGGAAAATAAAAAAGAAAAATATTAAATAAAATCGAAAAACGTAAAAGTTGGCACGGAACTTGCTGTATATATGAGTATCAAGCAAAAGTATCAAGCAAAAAGAAAAATATATTACATGGAGGGAACACATTATGAAAGTTGGCGTATTGAAAGACATCAAAGTAGGCGAGTACCGTGTCATCGCAACCCCGGCAGAGGTAAGCATGCTGGTAGGTGACGGCAATGAGGTTTACGTTCAGAAGGGCGCGGGCGAAGGTTCTGGATTCTCGGATGAGGCATATGTGAAAGAGGGCGCGAAGCTGGTTGATACAAAGGAAGAAATTTATGCAACCTGCGATTTCGTCGCAAAGGTAAAAGAGTTTGAACCGTGCGAGTACAAGCTGCTCCGTGAAAACCAGATCGTATTTACCTGCATCCATCCGGCAGCACATCCGGAGGAGGTACAGGCACTTCTCGACAGCAAGTGTATTGCATTTACCGCAGAAGATTCCCACCGTTACGGTTCACCGAACTGCGAGGCAGCTGGTAAGGCGGGCGCACTTTTTGGTCTGGAATCCCTGCTCTCCATCAACGGCGGCAAGGGCAAATTCGTCAACGGTCTCGGCGGTGCTCCGGGCGTTAAGGCGCTGGTCATTGGAGGCGGCGTGGTAGGACGCGCAGCAATCTCTGTTCTTCATGCGCTGGGCGCGTGGGTAACGGTTATGGATATTAATATCGGAACCCTGCGTGATATCGGAAAACAGTTCAATGAGGAAGTCAATACCCAGATTTCCAACCGTTATAATCTGAAAAAGATTTTACCGGAGATCGATGTCGTGTATAATTGTGTTAGATGGCCGAAGGATGCCAAAGAATACATGATCGACCGCGAGATGGTCCGCTCGATGGAGAAAGGTTCCGTTATCGTAGATATCAGCAACGATTATGGTGCAATCGAGACGTTCCATGAGACCACCCATGAAAATCCGCGCTACATCGAAGAGGGCATCGTACATTATTGCGTAAGCAACATTCCGGGTGCAATTTCCCAGTCTACCTCGATCGCATACGCAGCATCCGTACTGCCGCACTTCAGAAGCATCATCAACAATGGCGTGGCGCAGGCATGTGCAAAGGATGGTTTCCTGCGCCGCAGCTTAACCACCTACAAGGGATACTTAACCCATGAGGAGACAAGTGCCATCCAGGGCAGACCGTGGGTTCGTCCGGAAGACATCTTAGAGATCGCAGATCAGAAACTGGATCTGGCTCCGTCGGCAACCAAGAGCCATTCGGATAACTTTATCAAATTAGAAAAGTGATTTTCAGATAAAGGATACCGGCAGAACGCTTTTCGTGAAACGTATGGGGATACGGATGAAAAGCGCTCTGCCATTTGAGGGGAGAATAGAAGCGCTTCCGGATGGGAAATAGCTGGAGGCGCATTTGATACAGAAGAATAGGAGGGGTATCTGTGAGTGTTACAGACATTTTAGTGGACTTTGCGATCGCATCGTTTTTTATCGCGGTTGGTCAGCTTTTACGTGCAAAAGTGCCGTTGGTACAGAAATTTTTCATTCCGCCAAGCATGATTGCCGGATTTATCGCGCTGGCACTCGGGGCGCAGGGACTGGGAATCCTGCCGTTTTCTGAAAATATTGGTTCTTATGCAAGTGTTCTGATTATCCTGATTTTCGCAGGTGTCGGAATTAATGGATTTTCTTTCAATAAGAAAGATTTTAAAGCGGAAATTGACCGGATTGGTTCTTATTTTTCCTATAAAGTGCTGGCACAGGCGATTCAGTTCTCACTGGCACCGTTGTTTAGTATTTTAGTAATTTCGAAATTATTCCCGAACATTAACTATGGCTTCGGTCTGCTGCTGGCAGCTGGTTTCTCCGGCGGACACGGAACGGCAGCGGCTGTTGGTACCGCGTTTGAGAGACTGGGTGATCTGGATGCAATGGATATCGCGATGACCTGTGCAACTGTTGGTATTTTATCGGGTATCTTTGGCGGTCTGTTCTTCATCAAGCTGGGAACGAAAAAGGGCTGGACCAAATATATGAAAGGCTTCAATCAGATCTCCGATGATCTGCGCTGTGGTCTGGTGCCCAAAAATGAGCGCAAGTCGATGGGCGAGGAAACTATTTCATCCAACGTCCTGGATCCGCTGGCATGGCATCTGGCAGTGATGCTGATCGCATCCGGTATCGGTGTGGGACTCAGCAAGGGAATCTATGCAGCGATCGGTCTGGATCTGCCGAATTACCTGATGGCATTTTTGACCGCGATCGTGATGTTCCTCGTTTTCCGAAAAGTCGGCGTCGGTGATTATATTGATGAAAATGTAGTGGGACGTATCTCCGGTACTGCGACGGATTATCTGGTGTTTTTCGGAATCGCTTCCATCAAACTGGCAGTTATCGTTAAATATGCAGCTCCGCTGGCACTTCTTCTGCTCTGCGGTATTGTAATCGTAGTGGCAACTCTGATGTTCTTTGGTCCGGCGATGAACCGCGGCAGCTGGTTTGAGCGCGCGATCTTCGTATTTGGCTATTCAACGGGCGTTTTTGCGATCGGCTTCATCCTTCTTCGAATCGTTGATCCGGAAAACCGCTCCAAGACGCTGAACGATACTGCATTTGCAGCGCCGTTTACAACTCCGGCAGAGATGTTTGCGTGGTCGATGGGACCGATGATGCTCTTAAATGGCAGCCATTGGAAGTTTATCGGCATCTATTTGGTAATCATGGCAGCATGCATCATCGCAAATATCGTATTTAAATGGTGGTGGCTGAAACTTCCGCTGGATCGCCCAGGTGTGGAGGAGATCGGATAAACTTGTCTTTGCCTGTTTCCTCTGATACACTTGGAACAGGTGTAAACATAACACCGTTGTCCGGCCGGATGAACGCAGATTCAAGTCGAACGTCCGTGAGACTTGGCGCGTGATTCCGGTCAGCGGTGTTTCAGACAGGGGAGAAATGCATGGAGTTTTTAAGACAGTTATTTCATGGAAAAGGATATATTGACGGAATCACGATCATCAACCTGGATGGCGAGATTCTGTTTTCAGCAAAGTTAAATAGTAAATTTTCAAACCGGAAAGAGAGAGAAGCTTACCAGGCGCTGGTGGGACAAAATTTTTTCGATGTATTTGAAAACCTGAACGCTAAGAACAGCAGCATGATCCGGGCGATGGAGGTCGGACTGCCGGTTTACGTGGAAAACCAGCTGCTGCAGACCAAGGGGCAGGAGGGCATCCATATCAGCTCTCTTTCGATTCCGATCAAGAGCGGGCGCGCCGTGGTGGGCGCGATCGATCTGTCGATGGAGGAGATGACAGACGGCGAGGAAGAGCCGGAGAGTGTGGAACTGACTTCGGAACAGATCCCGGTCGGCGGCGCTGGAAAGTTGAAAAAACACAGCGGCGCATCTTTTACGATGGAAGATATCATCGCAGTGGATGAAAAAATGAAAAATGCCAGAGACTATATACCGGTGGTGGCGGCGTGCGATCTGCCGGTTATGATCTATGGGGAAACGGGAACCGGAAAAGAGGTGTTTGCACAGTCGATCCACAATGCCAGTGAACGGAGGGATAAACCGTTTATCGCGCAGAACTGTGCGGCGCTGCCGGATACCTTGCTCGAAAGTATCTTATTTGGAACGTCCAAGGGCGCGTTTACCGGGGCAATGGAAAATAAGGGACTCTTTGAGCTGGCGGACGGCGGAACACTGTTCCTCGACGAGATCAATTCGATGCCTCTGTTTTTGCAGTCAAAGCTTCTGCGGGTTCTGCAGGACGGCAGTTTCCGCAGCCTGGGCGGCAGTGAGACGAAACGCACGAATGTGAAGATCATTGCGGCGACCAATGTGGAACCGCTTGAGGCGATCGAGAAAGGACAGCTTCGGCGCGATATTTATTATCGTCTGAGCATGATGTCGATCCGGATTCCGCCGCTGCGGGAACGGAAGGCGGATATTGGACATTTTGTCAAGTTTTATGTAAACAAACACAATGGCACGTTCCACAAGCAGGTTCAGTATGTGTCAAAGGATCTGCTAAAAAAATTGGAAGAATATGACTGGCCGGGCAATGTCCGGGAGCTGGAACACGTGATCGTTTACGGCATGAGCATGGTGGACGAGACGAGCGCCCTGCTCCAGTATAAAGACATCAAGGGAAAGCTTCTGCTGGAAAAGCAGGCGGACAGGAAAAAGACGCCGGAAAGCCTGGAAGAAGTTCCAAAACTCTGCTCGTCGCTTCGTGAGGCGGTGGCTGCCTATGAGGAAAAACTGATTTGGCAGGCGTTGGAGGCGGCGCACGGAAATATATCTGAGGCAGCGCGGATTCTGGATGTGCCGAGGCAGACGCTGCAGAGAAAGGCGAGCCAGCTGCGGGGCGAAAAGGCGAAGGAAAAACAGGAAAAAGAAATCTGAGCGATGGAGGATAGATACGGAAAATTGAGGACGATGCGGGAAGCAGAACCAGCAGAATCAGCCCGGAAAGGATGGAACGCTCAGACAGAATAACAGGAGGAAATGCAGAAATGGAGAAATACATTGGAAAATATTCTGTAAAAGATTTTTTATATCTGATTCTGGGCGCATTTATCTACAGTATCGGCACGCACAGCTTTATTGAGACGGCGAATATTGCGCCGGGCGGTGCGGTCGGCGTGGCACTGATGTTAAACCATGTGACGAACCTGCCGGTCGGACGGCTGACACTGATGGTCAATGTGCCGCTTTTAATATTGGCGTGGTTTCATTTGAGCCGTGCCTTTGCGCTGCGGACGGCGTTTGCGTGCGGAATCTGTTCGGTGGTGCTTGACTACGTGATCGCCCCGGTCTTTCCGGTTTATATGGGCGACCAGCTTATGGGAAGTCTCTACGGCGGCATTCTGGTCGGCGTCGGCATGGCGTTCATCTTTCTGTCCGGTTCGACGACGGGCGGCAGCGATGTGGTCGGCTACCTGCTCCAGAAGAAATATCCGCATGTCTCGATCGGGCGCGCCCTGATGATGATCGATGGAATCATCCTCTCCACCTCGATCTTCGTCTTTGGAAATGTTGATGCGGCACTGTTCGGACTGATTTCCCTGTACGCGCAGACGAAGGTCATCGACATGATCATCTACGGAAATGATGCCGGAAGCGAGGCGTCGATCGTGACGAAATACCCGCAGAAAATCGCAGAACGAGTCATTAAGGAAATTGACCGTACGGTAACGCTGCTTCCGGGCAAGGGCGGCTACAGCGGCGAGGACACGACGGTGGTTTTATGTACCGTCCGCAAAACGGAGTTCAATCGTTTAAAACGCATTATTGCGGAGACGGATGAGAATGCGTTTGTGATTGTGAAGGAAACCTCGGGCATTTTTGGACTTGGGTTTAAGGATGTAGCGGAGGCACAGCAGTAGGAGCCGGGATTGGAATTAGAAAATAGCGGGATATGCCGCGAACAAGGCGAATATAGATATTATAAGAATGCATCAGGAGCGGTGCACTTGAACGAATGGTTTGAAACACACCCGTTTCTAAAACAAATGCGAAGGCGGCTGTCAGTGGAATTGGCAGTCTGCCTTCTTTTATTTTGCGGCGTCTTTCTGGCGGCACGGTATGCGGGGCTGGCGTCAGCGGGGGCGGACGCTGTGCTTGGGAAGAAAAAGCCGGTTGTTTTCTTGGACGCCGGACATGGGGATTTTGATCCGGGAAAGGTGAGTGTGGACGGAAGCCTGGAAAAGGACATCAATCTGGCGATCGCGAAGCGCCTGAAATGGTATCTGGAGCAGTCGGATGTGGAGGTCGTGATGAGCCGGGAGGATGACCGGGGACTTTACGATACGTCAGCCGGAAGCCGGAAAATGTCCGACATGAAAAACCGCTGCGCCCGCGTCGAGGAATCCGGCGCGGATTTGGTCGTCAGCATCCACCAGAACAGCTACCACCAGGAGGACGTATCCGGTGCGCAGGTATTTTATTACCGGAAGTCAGAGAAGGGGAAACGGCTGGCGGAAATACTGCAGAAGCGCTTCGACTATGCGCTGGGAGACCAGAACCGCAGAAAAGCCAAACCGAATGACAGCTATTATCTCCTGCTCCACGTCAAATGTCCGATTGTCATCGTCGAGTGCGGATTTTTGTCTAACTGGAAAGAGGCGGCACTGCTGAAAACAGAAGAATATCAGGACCGCGTGGCGTATACGCTGCATATGGGGATTATGGAGTATCTGAATGGGCGCTGAAACCTTGAACTGGCGAGGAATCTTGTGTATACTAGGAGTACTTAGCGAGGTATTTTCGAGCTTAGTACGAGTCATGCCGCGCATACTAGGAGTACTTAGCGAGGTATTTTCGAGCTTAGTACGGAAGATAGATTTATTCATTGTAAGATAGTAGAAAGAAGAATCAATATGCAAAACGAAACCAAAAAAGAACTTCACACCCAGATGTGGAAGATAGAAAATCCAAAGGACTTTACGGCGCATGACCGGGAGGTGCTTGAGAAGGCGGCAGCGATCATCCGCGCGGGCGGTCTGGTGGCATTTCCGACGGAAACTGTGTACGGCCTGGGCGCGAATGCGCTGGATGAGGCGGCAGCGAAGAAGATTTATGCGGCGAAGGGACGCCCATCTGACAACCCGCTGATCGCGCATGTGTCCTGTCTGGAGGAGATCGCGCCGCTGGTATCGAATATGCCGGAAAATGGCAAAAAGCTTGCAAAGGCATACTGGCCGGGACCGATGACGATGGTATTTCCTAAGAGCGCGATCGTGCCGTATGGAACGACCGGCGGGCTTGACACGGTGGCAATCCGGATGCCGTCTGATCCGATCGCGGCAGAGTTAATCCGTCTGTCCGGCGTGCCGATCGCGGCTCCGAGTGCGAATACATCGGGACGCCCAAGCCCGACGCGTGCGGATCACGTGCTTCAGGATATGGACGGAAAGATCGATGCGATCATCGACGGCGGTCCGGTTGGAATTGGTCTGGAATCGACGATCGTGGATGTTACGGAGGAAATGCCGATGGTTTTAAGACCGGGTGCGATTACCGTGGAGATGCTGCGTGAAACGGTCGGGGAAGTCGGCATTGATCCGGCGATTTTAGGACCAGTCAGCGCGGACGTGCGCCCGAAAGCACCGGGAATGAAATACCGCCATTATGCACCGAAAGCCGATCTGACACTGGTCGAGGGCGAGACGGAGGCAGTTGTGGAGACGATCAACCGCCTGGCAGGCGAAAAGCTGGCAGAAGGGCGCAAGGTTGGAATTATCTGCACGGACGAGACGAAAGACCGTTACCCGGCGGGGATGCTGGAAAGCATCGGTGCGCGGGCGCGTCAGGAGACTGTTGCACACAACCTGTATGCGGTTCTGCGGGATTTCGACGATCGTGGCGCGGAATATATCTTTTCGGAAGGATTTTCGGAAGACAATTTAGGACGGGCGATTATGAACCGGCTCAATAAGGCGGCTGGCTATCATATTTTGAAGGTGTGAGACGATGCGGTACTTATTGGCGGCGATTAATGCCAAATATATACATTCAAATCTGGGAATTTACAGCCTAAGACGGTATGCGATGGAGCGGCTGGGGCTGGGACAGAAGGATGAGCAGGGTGCGGCTGTTGGAATGGAAATGGTTTCGGAGGCAGCAAAAGGCGCGAATCGAACGAAAACCGTGTCGGAAATCCAGATCGATCTCGGCGAGTACACCATCAACCACCAGATGGATCAGATTCTGCAGGATATTTACCGGAGAAAACCGGATGTGGTGGGATTTTCCTGTTATATCTGGAATATCGTTTACGTGAAGGAACTGATCCACGATTTGAAAAAGGTTCTTCCGCAGGTCCGCATCTGGATGGGAGGTCCGGAGGCTTCGTATGACGCGGTTCACCTGATGGATGAGCTGCCGGAGGTCGAGCTGATCATGCAGGGCGAAGGCGAGGAGACCTTTACGCGGTTGGTGGAGGCGTGTGAGTGCGGGACGGAGGTTTGTTTTTCAGAGCTCCCAGGCATTGTCCTACGCCGTTCGGATGGCATCATCGAGGTCCATCGTCCGGCGCCGCTCATGAATCTGGACGACATTCCATTTTCCTACGGAGATTTAAGCGGGCTGGAACACCGCATTATCTACTATGAGAGCAGCCGTGGATGTCCATTTTCCTGTAGTTACTGTCTGTCCTCGATTGATAAAAAAGTGCGGTTCCGCAGCCTTTCGCTGGTAACCAGGGAGCTGCAGTTTTTCCTTGACCGGAAGGTGCCGCAGGTAAAGTTCGTAGACCGGACGTTTAACTGCAAAAAGAGCCATTCGATGGCGATCTGGCAGTATTTGCTGGAACACGATAATGGAATTACCAACTTCCATTTTGAAATTTCATCGGATCTTCTGGATGATGACGAGCTGGCACTGATGAAACAGATGCGTCCGGGGCTGATTCAGTTGGAAATCGGCGTGCAGACGACGAACCCGGTGGTTGTGAAGGAGATCCGGAGGACGATGGATCTAGACAAGGTGGCGCGCCGTGTGGCGCAGGTCAACACCTTTGGCAACATCCATCAGCATCTCGACCTGATTGCGGGGCTTCCGTATGAGGATATCGAGAGCTTTCATCGTTCCTTCAACGATGTATACAAAATGGAGCCGGAACAGCTTCAGCTCGGCTTTCTGAAGGTGCTGAAAGGTTCCTATATGGAAGAAATGAAGCAGAAATACGGTCTGCTCAGCCAGAGCAAGCCGCCGTATGAGGTGCTTAGAACCAACTGGCTTTCCTATGAAGAGGTGATCCGTCTCAAGGGTGTGGAAGAGATGGTCGAGGTCTATTACAACAGCGGGCAGTTCCGCCGCACGATGAAATGCCTGTCGCAGGAATGGGGCGATGCGTTTGATTTGTATGACCGCCTGGCGGCATTTTATGAGGAAGAGGGACTGAATGGAGTGAGCCATAACCGGCTGGCACGGTATGAGATTTTGTATCTGTTTATTCAGAAATGGGGAAACAAAGAAATTTCCTATCAGGATCTTCTCATTTATGACCTCTACCTCCGTGAAAACGTCAAGAGCCGTCCATCTTTTGCCCCGGATCCGTCGGAGTGGAAGAACGAGACGAAGCAGTTTTTCATGCGCGAGGCGAAGGAACGCCGTTATTTGAAGGGCTACGAGGCATACGATTCCAGGCAGATGGCGAAAATGGCGCATTTAGAGCGGATGGAAGACGGAAGCTTTGTGCTGTTTGATTACAAAAACCGGGATGCTCTGTTTGGCAATGCGGCGGCATTTTCCATTTCCCAGGATGAAATATAGTGAGAAATGGGATTTTCCAGAGAAAGACAGGAAAAAGAAATTGCGGATGGCGGCAGTCTGAACATCTGCGAACGAGAAGAAATGTAAGACAGCCATATTTTAAATTAGATGGATAGTAAACTGTTCAGTAGGTCTGTGCATTTACTGCGCTGACCGTACGAAAACAGGGGCCAGCAGGCAAAAATCCCATTGCCGTAGGCAATTTTTAATGGATTTTTGCGCGTGACTGTGAAGGTACTGAACAGTTACGATGGATAAATAAAATGGAAAAAACAGACAATTCTTATATAGCGATTGACCTGGAGACAACAGGGTTAAATCCCAAGACCGAGCGGATCATCGAGATTGGCGCGGCGCGGGTGGAAGATGGAACCGTGGTGCAGACGTATTCGACGTTTGTCAACCCGGAGCGGGAGCTGGATGCGCGCATCCGGGAGCTGACGGGAATCTGTGACGATGATTTGAAGGATGCGCCGGTGCTGGATACAGTTTTGCCGGAACTTCTGGCATTCTGCGGGGAGCTGCCGCTTCTGGGGCATCATGTTATCTTTGATTTCAGCTTTCTCAAGCGGGCGGCGGTCAACCGGAAGTATACATTTGAGCATGCGGGGCTTGATACCTTGAAAATCTGCCGCCATTTTATGCCAGAGGAGGAAAAAAAGAATCTGGCAGCCGCGTGCCGGTATTTTACGGTGGATCCGGGCGAGAGCCATCGGGCGCTTTCGGATGCGCTGGCGGCGCACCATCTGTATCAGGAGCTTAAAAACAGGTATTTTCTGGAAGTGCCGGAGGTGTTTGCACCGCAGCCTTTGATTTACAAGGTAAAACGCGAACAGCCCGCGTCAAAAAAGCAAAAAGAAGTCTTGCGGGAATTACTAAAATATCATAGAATAAATTTATCTGCGCAGATTGATTCGCTTTCGAAAAATGAGATTTCGAGACTTACGGATCAGATTATCGCGCAGCATGGCAGAATGCAGAAGAGGTGAGAGATATGTTTAAATTTTCAAATCAGAAAACACGCCAGATCGTATCAGCGGTTGTTATTATAATCGTAGTAGTAGCGATGGTAGCGGGAACCATTTTGGCAGGTCTTATGATGTAAAGGTTCGGTAGATGATGAAAAAAAGAAATTGGATGGCAGGCGTATGCGGTGCGGCAGTGATGGGACTGCTTATAGCCGGTACGGGCACCGCGTCAGCGGGGACGATTCCCACGGGCTTTCAGGTCGGTGGGTTTGATCTTTCCGGGATGACACGGGAAGAGGCGGATCAGACGATTGAGAAATCGATCGGGGAGATGGAAAATCAGACCATTTCGATCCGGGTAGAAGGTCATGAGGTTCAGACGACGGCGGCGGAGCTGGGATTTTCCTGGGTCAACCAGAACGAGATTGATGAGGAAGTGGAGAAACTTTCCGGCGGAAATCTTCTGCGCCGGTATCTGAATCAGAAGGAATTAGAGCAGTCCGGCGTGGATCTGCAGATTGAGACAGCGGTCGATGAAGCGAAGGTTGCCGAGTTTGTGCAGACCCGGTGCGCGGAATTTACGACAGCGCCGCAGGACGCTGTGATCACGCATGAAAATGGAGTCTTTCAGGTCAGCCAGTCTTCGGCGGGACAGGAAGTGGACATAGATGCGACGACAAAAGCACTGAATGAGGCGCTCGCGGGCGGTCTTTCGGAACCGGTTTCGGTGGATGCAACAGTCAAAAATGCAGAGCCGACCCGCACGACAGAGGCATTATCTACGATTCAGGATGCACTTGGAACATTCAGTACCGGATTCAACCCGGGAAATGTGTCGCGTTCCAAGAATCTGCGGAACGGTGCGGCGAAGATCAACGGCACGGTTCTGATGCCGGGAGAAGAATTTTCGGCTTATACATGGCTGACCCCATTTACGGTGGAAAATGGCTATGCATCGGCAGGTTCTTATGCGAACGGTCAGGTAGTCGATACGGTCGGCGGTGGCGCCTGCCAGATCTGCACGACGCTCTACAATGCAGCGCTTCTGGCGGAGATGGATATCACCCAGCGCCAGAATCATTCGATGATTGTTACTTACGTTCCGGCATCGCAGGATTCGGCGATCGCGGGTACTTATAAGGATCTGAAATTTAAAAATCCATACGATACCCCGATCTATATGGAAGGGGCAGTGAACGGCGGGACTATTTCATTTACGATATATGGAAAAGAGACACGGCCGGCAAACCGGACGATCAAATACGTTTCGGAGACACTGTCGAAGAAGGATCCGGGCGAGCCGATCACAAAGGTGGACGCATCTTTGAAGCCGGGTGCGAGGGTGAAGGAACAGTCGGCGCACTATGGGCTGCAGTCACGGCTCTGGAAATACGTCTACGTGGACGGCGTGGAGACGGAGAAAACCTTGCTGCAGACGGATACCTATATGGCATCGAAGGCGATCTACCGTGTAGGTCCGGCCGTTGCAGCTGCGGCACCGGCGGTTCCGGCTGGACCGCAGCCTGAGACACCGCATCCTGAGACGCCACAGCCGGAAAATCCGGTTCCGGCACCGACGGAAGCACCGGCAGCACAGGAGCCGACCCCGGCACAGCCGCAGGGACCAGCCGGTCCGGCGCAGGAAGCAGCGCCGCCGATGGAGTGATAGCTTATATCGGATCATATATAGTGATGGTATGAGAGCAGAGATTTGTGGTAACATGGCGTGGTAAACGCAGAAAATTACTGTACTTGAATGTGAAGCTGGGAAAGGAATCAGAATGAACATAAAAGATGAAATTTTCGAGGCATACGGGGAGATGAAAGCCGAGCAGGATCTTCTGGCGGTCGGTTACACCGCGCTTCTTGGTACCTCGATGGCGGCAAAAAGCGGCGAGGCGGCGCTTTTGAACCGATTTTCTGCACGGTATGTGAGAGAATGCCAGAATCTCTATGAGAAATGGAATCCGTCTCCGCTTCTGGAGGCATTTGCTGCACATAAAGAGCGGAAAGTGCTGACCCGTCTCGGCGCATCTGCGTGGTATCCGGCGGGCGGGGGCGGTGTCATGGCAGCGCTGTGGCATTTTTTTGATGGATTCGGACTCGGATTTGAGATGGATCTTAGGAAACTTCCGATCCGCCAGGAGACGGTGGAGGTCTGCGAGGTATTTGACCTCAATCCATACCGTTTACAGTCCCAGGGCTGCATTCTGCTGACGGCGTCTAGCGGTCCGAAACTGCTAAAGAATCTGGAGAGAGAGGGCATTCCGGCGGCGCTCATCGGTCGGACGCGCACCGCGATCGGACGCGAGATTTACAGCGGCGAAGTACATAGCTTTCTTGACCGGCCAAAACCGGATGAGATAGATAAAATGAAAGACTTACCAAAATCCCATTAACAGGAGGTAGTAAAGTGAGAGAGAGAATTTTAGCGGTCATTGAAAAAAACAGCCGCATCAGCGTCAAAGAGCTGGCGGATTTACTCGGGGAAAATGAAGCTGCGGTCGCGGCGGAGATCGCCGAAATGGAAAATGAACATATCATCTGCGGTTACCATACCCTGATTAACTGGGATAATACAGATGAGGAGAAGGTCATTGCACTGATCGAAGTAAAGGTAACGCCGCAGCGCGAGATGGGCTTTGACAAGATTGCCGAGAGAATCTATCAGTACAGCGAGGTGACCTCGGTATACCTGATGTCCGGCGGCTATGATTTTACCGTTATGATCGAGGCGAAAACCATGCGTGCAGTTGCACAGTTTGTGGCAGAAAAGCTTTCCACGATCGATTCTGTGCTGAGTACCGCGACCCATTTTATTCTTAAAAAATACAAAGACCATGGTACCGTTCTCTGCGACGGTCCTCAGGATGAAAGGATGTTGATTGTTCCGTGAGAAACCCATTATCAGATACGATTGTAAATATTCCGCCGTCCGGAATCCGGAAGTTTTTTGACGTTGTCAGCGAGATGAAGGGCGCGATCTCCCTGGGCGTGGGCGAACCGGATTTTGATACACCGTGGCATATCCGCGAGGAGGGCATTTATTCGCTGGAAAAAGGACGTACCTTCTATACGTCGAACTCTGGTTTAAAGGAACTGCGCCAGGAGATCTGCCATTATCTGAAACGTCGTCAGCGTCTTGAGTATGATCCGAATACAGAAGTGATGGTAACAGTCGGCGGCAGCGAGGCGATTGATATCGCCCTGCGCGCGATGCTCAATCCGGGCGATGAGGTTCTGATTCCGCAGCCGAGTTACGTTTCCTATGTGCCGTGTACGGTGCTGGCGGGCGGTACGCCGGTCATTATCGAGCTGGAGGAGAAGGATGAGTTCCGTCTGACGCCGGAGAAGCTGCTGGAGAAAATCACACCGAAAACAAAGGTGCTGATTCTTCCATTCCCGAACAATCCAACGGGCGCGATCATGAACCGCACCGATCTGGAGGCGATCGCGAAGGTGATTGAGGAGAAGGATCTGTTTGTGCTGAGTGATGAAATTTATTCCGAGCTGACCTACAGTGGCAAGCACGTTTCCATCGCGGAGATTTCCGGGATGCGTGATCGCACGGTGTTGATCAACGGATTTTCCAAGGCATATGCGATGACCGGGTGGCGTCTCGGCTATGCGGCGGCTCCAGCGCTTATCTTAAAACAGATGCTGAAAATCCATCAGTTTGCGATTATGTGTGCGCCGACCACCAGCCAGTATGCAGCGGTTGACGCCCTGCGGAATGGCGATGAGGACATTGCCCGCATGAAGAAAGCCTACGATGAGCGCCGCCGCTATCTTTTGAGAGAGTTCCGGGGGCTCGGCATGGACTGTTTCGAGCCGTATGGAGCATTTTATATGTTCCCGTGCATCAAACGGTTTGGCATGACCTCGGATGAATTCGCAAACCGCCTGTTACAGGAAGAGAAGCTGGCGCTTGTGCCGGGCACCGCGTTTGGAGACTGCGGCGAGGGCTATCTGCGTGTTTCCTATGCGTATTCGCTGGAGGATCTGCAGAAGGCGATCGAGCGCATCAAGCGGTTTGTGGCACGGCTGGATGGAAAGACAGAAGCGTAGAAATCGCTTTGGAATAGGGCAGACTTGCAGGAAGTTTTGCCGGCGGTGATGAAGAGATAGAGATGCAGCGCTGCTGCAATGAAATAGGAAGACCGGAAATGGAGAAGAAAGATGTTAAATATTGTACTCTATGAACCGGAGATGCCGATGAATACAGGAAATATAGGACGAAGCTGCGTGGCAACGAACACGCGGCTTCATCTGATCGAGCCTCTCGGTTTTAAATTGAATGATAAAATGGTAAAAAGAGCGGGTCTTGATTACTGGCCGCATCTGGATGTGACAGTTTACAGCGATTTTAAAGATTTTCTGGAGAAGAATCCGGGCGCGCGCCCGTATATGGCGACCACGAAGACGACGCAGGTGTATACGGACGTTCACTACGATCCGGACTGCTATATCATGTTCGGACCGGAAAGCCGCGGCATCCCGGAAGAACTCCTGATCGAAGACCCGGAGCGCTGCGTCCGCATCCCGATGTGGGGTGAGACGCGCTCTCTGAATCTGTCAAACTCGGTGGCGATCATTCTGTATGAGGCGCTGCGGCAGAATGGGTTTGAGAAGATGAATACGGAGGGGCATCTGCATCACCTCCAGTGGAAATAAGGTGGATTCTCTCCCACACGTGCGTCATCAACGTCTCAGATGAAACAGGAATTAGTGGCACCAAGTCCCACAGGCACTGATATTTCCGTCGCATTCGGCGTCGGAGTCAGTGCCATTTTTATTGTTGTCCGGCAGGTGGACGCCGCAGGATGGTCCGTTATTTCCGCTCCGGTCAAAGTGAAGCATTCCGTTTAAGAAGTCTTCGACGCGGTCTTTAGGAGCGCCTTTGGCGCCGCCGAGAACCTGGATGCTGGTTTCGCGCAGGGCGATCATCATCGGGATCGGAAGGGCGTCGCAGAGGAGGACGGCAGTATTTTCTTTTTTCAGAAACTCGACCAGCGCGCCGGGATCGTTTGCATAGGTCTGTTTCACGGTTTTGGTGGAAATAATCTCATCGTCAACTACATCAAAAATTAAAAATTCTTTCACCTGAGCCAGGTGGGAGCAGATTTCTCCGTTTTCATAAGGGACTGCAATTTTCATGAGTGACCTCCTTTTTTAGAGATAGTATAGCGCTTAGAATTGAAAAATCAATATAAATGTATATTTAATTTTATGGATAGATAGAAGAAATTTCTATCAAGAAAAGAACCAGCAGAAGGGAAGTTCCCAATAAGACAGTACGAGAACATTACTGACATAGGGTAGCTGCCGTACAGGAGTGCGACAAGAAAAATTGGCGATACTTGGTTTTCATAGCCAGGTATCGCCTTTTTCTATCTTTAACAGAATGTTTGAATAACGCAGTAAGTCCCTTAATCCGACTTAACTTCTTTCCACAAACTATTATAAAGCTCGTCCGCCTCATCCCCAAGATACCGGTAAACCTCGCAGTTTTTCAGCTGCTTCGCATCTGGGAAGACGGCTTTGTTGTTCTGGATTTCTTCGTCCAGCATTTCCTTGGCTGCCTTGTTTGGCGTCGCGTAGGTAATGTACTCAAAGTTTTTGACTGCGACATCCGGGCGGCAGAGAAAATTGATCCATTTTTCTGCGTTTTCCTTATTTTTCGCATTTTTCGGAACTACCCAGGAATCGAGCCAGACGTTGGTTCCCTCTTCCGGGATTACATATTCCAGGGAGAATGGGAGGTTCTGTGCGGCTACCTCATCCTGGATGTACATGATCTCGCCGGAGTAGATGACGCCGATGGCTGCCTCGCCGCCGATCATCTTGTCACGTACCTGATCGATGACGTAAGCCTGTATGAGCGGTTTTTGGTCAATCAGATCCTGCTTTGCCTGCTGGAGTTCGGTTTCGTCGGTCGAGTTGGCAGAGAAGCCGTCTTTTTTGAGCGCTACCATGAAGGCATCGCGGACGCTGTCCTGCATCAGGATCTCGCCTTTATAAGCCGGATTCCAGAGATCGGACCATTTGGTCGGAACCGGAAGTCCTTTTTCTTCGATGAGCTTCGTATTATAAAGAATACCGACGGTTCCCCAGGTGTATGGCACGGAATATTTGTTTTCCGGGTCGAACTGCTTGGACATTTCCATGTACTGCGGGTCAATGTTTTTGACATTTGGAATGTTGTCAAAGTTGAGTTCGGCAAGCAGGTCATTTTCCTTCATTTTCTGAATCATGTAGTCGGATGGGCAGACTACATCGTAGTTGACGCCGCCGGCTTCGATGACCGGATACATTTCTTCCAGTGTCTCAAATACGTCGTAGGTAACCTTGATTCCGGTTTCCTGTTCAAATTCCTCAATCAGGTCCGGATCAATATATTCGCCTGCATTGTAGACGTACAGTTCGTTTGAATGAGTCGTGGTGTAGCGGCTGTAGGTGCTGACACCAACGACAAGCAGAATCAGCGTGCAGGCAAGTCCCAGAACGCCGTTCTTGATCTGGTTGTTGCGTTTGCGGCGCTTGATGGTCTCTGTGTCAATCACAGTCGCATTGCCGGCGGATTTTTTCTCCGGGGCAAAGTTGGTGATCAGCAGGAGCACCAGGACTGCCACGAAAATCAGCGTGGACAGGGCATACATCGTTGGCTGGATGCCTCGGCGCACCTGGCTGTAGATCAGGGTGGAGAGTGTGTCGATACCGGCACCTCTCGTAAAGTGCGTGATGATAAAATCATCCAGGGACATCGTAAATGCCATCAAAAAGCCGGAGAGGATACCCGGGACGATGTCCGGAAATACGACCTTGAAGAAAGCATACAGCGGGCTGGCGCCGAGATCCAGAGCGGCTTCGTAGGTGTACCGGTTCGTCTGCTTGAGTTTCGGCATGACACTTAATATCACATATGGAATATTAAATGTGATATGCGCGATCAGCACGGTTTTAAATCCGAGAGAGATACCGAACGCGATAAATGCCAGCATCAGGGAGATACCGGTTACGATATCGGAGTTCAGCATCGGGATGTTGTTGATTCCCATGACGATGGTGCGCGGAATCCGTTTCATGCTGTTGATGCCGATGGCGGCGATCGTGCCGATGACGGTCGCGATCAGAGCCGACGCAAACGCGATGAGCAGCGTATTGTTTAAGGCATTCATGATGGCGGAATTCTGGAACATCTGCGTATACCAGCGGGTGGTAAAACCGCCCCAGACGGTTCTCGATTTTGTGTTGTTAAAGGATAAAACGATCATGGTCACGATCGGGATGTATAAAAAGAGCAGGATGAGCGCCAGGTAAAAGTCCTGGAAAAACTGTTTTAAGCGGCTATGTTTCATCAGAACGCATTGCCCTCCCCTTCTTTATCGTATTTGGCGATGAGCGCCATACTCAGTAAAATGAAAATCATCAGAACCAGCGAGAGACCGGAACCTAAGTGCCAGTTGCTTCCCTTGGTGAACTCCTGCTCGATGACATTTCCGATGAGCAGGATCTTGCTGCCGCCTAAGAGACTGGAAATAACGAAGGTTGTCAGCGCCGGGACAAATACCATGGTAATGCCGCTGATGATGCCTGGGATGCTGAGTGGAATCCAGATATGAATGAGTGTCTGGAAATTGTTTGCACCCAGGTCTTTGGCGGCGTTGATGGTATTATCGTCGATTTTTGCCAGCACATTATAAATCGGTAGAATCATGAAAGGCAGGAAGTTGTATACCATACCCAGAATGATCGCCCACGGGGTATTGATGATGGCAATGTTTGGCAGATGGAGAAAGGAAAGAATGCCGTTGATAACGCCATTTTTCTCCAGGAGCGTCTGCCACGCGAGGGTGCGGAGCAGGAAATTCATCCACATCGGAAGGATGAAGACGAATACCATAAAGCTGCCTGCCCCAATGCCGCGGCGGCGCAGCACCAAAGCCAGCGGATAGGACAAAAGCAGGCAGATGGCGGTCGCAGCCAGAGACAGACCCAGGGATAAGAGCAGCGCCTTCATATGCTCCGGTGTCGTGATGGAACAGACATTTGCCAGTGTAAATGCCCCGCTTTTGGTTGTCAGACCGTAGTATACGATCAGCAGGAGCGGGATGATGGTGAAACCGATCATCCAGAGAATATAAGGACCGGCGAAGAGCCGTTTCACGTTTGATTTCATGCTAAGTCCGACTCCTTTCTATTCATTGACGCCCACAGCTTCCTCGTCCTCCGACGCCGGCTTATTCATGATCTGGATGTCAAACGGGTCTACATGGATGCCAACCTTCTCGCCGACCGGGAACATATCCGTGCTGTGAACCAGCCACTCATAGCCGTCCGGGGTGGTGACCTCCATCTCATAGTGGACGCCCTTGAAAATCAGGTGGGTGACAACGCCCTGCAGCGTGCCTTCCTCCGGTTTTACGAGGTCAATGTCCTCCGGGCGGATGACAACGTCTATCGGTTGGTTTGTTCCGAATCCCTTATCGACGCAGGCAAATTTCGCACCGAAGATTTCAACCAGCTCGTCGTGGAGCATCAGACCGTCCACGATGTTGCTCTCGCCGATGAAGTCGGCAACGAATGCGTTTTCCGGCTCGTTGTAGATCTGTTCCGGGGAACCCATCTGCTGGATATAACCCTGGTTCATGACAACGATGGTATCGGACATCGTCAACGCCTCTTCCTGATCGTGGGTAACATAGATAAAAGTGATGCCTAACTCATTTTTCAGACGGATCAGCTCGTACTGCATGTCCTGGCGCAGTTTTAAATCTAGGGCACCGAGCGGCTCATCAAGAAGCAGGACCTTTGGCTCGTTGACAATCGCACGCGCAATGGCGATACGCTGCTGCTGACCGCCGCTCAAAGAGTCAATGCTGCGATGCTCAAAGCCGTCTAGGTTTACAAGCTTTAAAGCGTACTTAATTTTGTCATCAATATATGCTTTTGATTTATTCTTAATTTTTAGCCCAAATGCGATATTATCTGCGATGCTCATATGCGGAAACAGTGCGTATTTCTGGAATACGGTGTTTAGCTGGCGCTTGTTTGGCGGAAGTTTGGTGATGTCTTCGCCGCCGAAAATTACTTTTCCTGTATTTGGGGATTCAAATCCGCCGATGATGCGGAGCGTGGTCGTCTTGCCGCAGCCGCTGGGACCTAAGAGCGTTACAAAGGAATTTTCCTTTACTGAAAGGCTCAAGTCATCCAGGACCAGGGTGTCGTCAAAGCGTTTCGAGATATGCTGTAAATCGATTAATGGCTGGCTCATGCGTTTCCTCCGTAAATAGTAAAATAATGTGTAGTATTAGAAACTTGGCGGCGAGCTGACCCAGAGGATCGTCGCGCCGGAGCGGCTTTCAAGGTAATGCGTCTTGTCGCTCGTATAGTAAAAAGATTCGCCCTTTTTGGCTTTGTACGTCTGGTTCCCCAGATGAATCAGGATGCTGCCGGAAAGAACGTAGCCAAATTCCTCACCCTCATGCGGGCTGTCCGGATAGGTGGAGCCGCCGGCACCGAGTGTAAGGCGGATCGGTTCCATCGTGTTCTTCTGGGCGTTCGGGATGATCCACTGAATCTCATTTTTCAGTTCCGGATCTTCCTTGATAAAATAGTCGTTTTTTTCAAATACAATCTGCTCTTCCGGAGCCTCGTTGAAAAACTCCCCTATGGTTGTGCCGAGACACTGGAGAATATCCATCAAAGTAGCGATGGACGGGGAGGTCAGATCGCGCTCTACCTGGGAGATAAATCCCTTCGAAAGCTCTGCGCGGTCAGCCAGCTCTTCCTGAGTCAGACCCTTTAAAATTCGCAGTTCCTTTAATTTTCCTCCTATACTCAACAGAGGGAACCTCCTTTCCTGGTTTCATAGGAAATTGCGTCCTATGAAACAAAAAACGCTCCGCGAGGATGCGCTAGGGCACATTCTTTTTTATAAAAACCGGGTGGGAAAACCATCCGTCCGGCGTTTTTAGAAACATACAAAAGTAAGATGAAAGTTTAGAAATTCTAAAATGAATGTAAAATTAATCTTTTTGTTTAGAAATAATAAACTTGCTTCCGAGTATCTATTATACAGAATGTGGGGAAGGTGTCAAGGAAAAAAACGGGAAAATCCGGGGGTTCTCAAATTGTGTGAAAAAAGGGTGCAAAAATGGCGGTATGATGATAAAATAGGGGCAGATAATTTGATAGAAACCGTTATAACGGTTCTGGGGGATCAAAGGAGGAACATTTCATGCAGGATAAGTATATGGCATATGTGGGTTCTTACTCATACAACGGTCAGGCAAAGGGAATTACCGTGTATGATGTGGATGTAAAAAAGGGAAAATTTATCTACCGGTGCGAGGTGGAAGTGGACAACTCTTCCTATTTAACTGTTTCACATGACGGGCGGATGCTCTATTCCATCGCGGACGAGGGCGTTGTGGCGTTCCGGATTCTGGAAAACGGCGCACTCAGCCGTGTGAACAGCGCAAATATCAAGGCGATGCGCGGCTGCCATATTGCGACCGATGCGGAGGACAAGTTTATCTTCGTATCCGGCTATCATGACGGCAAGGAGACGGTGGTCCGCCTGAAACCGGACGGTTCTATCGGGGAAGTGACCGACGGAGTTTACCACAAGGGACTTGGAAGCGTGGCAGAGCGTACGTTCCGCCCGCATGTGAGCTGTGCGGAGCGCACGCCGGATGGCAGATTCCTGCTGGTAGCCGATCTGGGAATTGACCAGGTCAAGATTTACAGGTTTGATGGCGAGAAGGGAACCCTTTCATTGGTGGACGCGATCCGCTGTGATTTGGAATCTGGTCCGAGACATTTCATGTTCAGCAAGGATGGAAAATTCTTGTATTTGATGTATGAAATCAAAAATGTGATTGATGTATACACGTATGAAACGGGCGATCGTGTGCCGAAGATCGAGAAGATCCAGACGATCCCATCGACCGCACCGGAGCGCACCAGCCAGCTGACTGCAGCGTGCACGATCCGGATGTCCGAGGACGAGACACATCTGTTCTGCAGCAATGCGGGCGATAATTCAGTCAGTGTCTACGAGCGCGATGCACAGACGGGGCTTTTGAAGCTGCTCTGCTGTCTGCCGATCAGCGGCGATTACCCGAAGGATATCGCGATTTTCCCGGATGGGAACCATCTGGCGTCGATCAATCACGGCAGTAACAGCATTTCTTTCTTCCAGGTGGAATATAAGGAGAAGCTGCTGGTGATGAGCGGACGCAGTGTTTCGGTGAATGAGCCAAACTGCTGTGTGATTACAAAGGTACCTACGAGAGGAAAGAAAGCAGACTAAATGGCAGAAGGAGTTAATAGCGAGAATGGCAGGATCAACATACGGAAAAATACTGACAATGACAACGTGGGGCGAATCCCACGGCGCAGGCGTGGGCGTGGTCGTAGATGGCTGTCCGGCGGGGCTTGCGCTTTGTGAGGAAGACGTTCAGCGTTATCTGGACCGCCGCAAACCGGGGCAGAGCCGTTTTACGACGAAGCGCAGCGAGAGCGATACGGTGGAGATCCTGTCAGGCGTTTTTGAAGGGCGGACGACGGGCACGCCGATCTCGATGCTGGTGTGGAACCAGGATCAGCATTCGAAGGATTACAGTGAGATCGCCAGTTATTACCGTCCCGGACATGCGGATTATACCTTCGATGAAAAATACGGTTTCCGGGATTACCGGGGCGGCGGACGTTCTTCGGGACGCGAGACGATCGGACGCGTGGCAGCAGGCGCTATCGCGGCAAAGCTGCTGGAATCCTTGAACATTCAGGTAAAAGCATACACGAAAGCGATCGGACCGGTGGAAGTGGCGCCGGATCGGTTTGATCTGGCGGAATGTGAAAAGAATAAGCTGTATATGCCGGATGCTGCCGCAGCCGCAGAGGCAGAGCAGTATCTGGAAAGGAAGATGGCGGAGAAAGATTCTGCTGGCGGTATCGTGGAATGTGTGATTGCCGGTCTTCCAGCAGGGCTTGGCGAACCGGTTTTTGATAAATTTAATGCGAACCTGGCAAAGGCAATCTGCTCGATCGGTGCCGTTAAAGGCTTCGAGATCGGAGAGGGTTTCCATGCGGCGCAGATGGCAGGAAGCGAGAACAACGACGCGTTTGTCATGGATCCGGATGGGAGCGTTGGCAAGGCGACGAACCATGCAGGCGGCATTTTAGGTGGTATGACGGATGGAAGCGAAGTTGTGTTCCGTGCGGCATTTAAACCGACCCCGTCGATTGCCGCAGAGCAGAGAACCGTCAATAAGAGCGGCGAGGAGATCGGCATCAGCATCAAGGGACGCCATGATCCGATCATTGTGCCGAGAGCGGTTGTCGTGGTTGAGACGATGGCGGCATTTGCGGCGGCGGATATGCTGCTGGGCGGCATGACGGCGCGGCTGGATCGGATTCAGGAGTTTTACCGGAAGTAAGGGAATGCAAATAAAAATTTTGGAAAAGCTGCGGCGGGCTCAGCCTGTTTGGTCCGCGGCTTTTTCTGGCATTAAATCAGGAGGCAGCAGGATGAGTGCAACAGGAATTTCAAAAGAAATAGAGACAGCAGGACAGTTAGAGGAGCTGCGCCAGGAGGTACGGATTGCCGCAGAGGAACTTCTCAGTGCGGCAAACATGAAGCCGGGACAGATTTTGGTGGTCGGATGCTCGTCCAGCGAGATTGCATCGCATAAGATCGGTTCCTATTCCAGCGCCGAGATCGGAAAAGCGGTGTTTGAGGAGCTGTATGCAGTCACCAAGTCGCAGGGGCTTTATCTGGCGGCACAGTGCTGTGAACATCTGAACCGGGCGCTGATTGTGGAAGAAGAAGCGGCGGAAAAATATGGTCTGGAGATGGTAAACGTCGTGCCGCAGCTAAAAGCAGGCGGTTCCTTTGCAACGGCAGCCTATGCGGGATTTGAACATCCGACAGCCGTAGAGCGGATTCAGGCACACGCGGGCATCGATATCGGAGACACTTTCATCGGTATGCACCTGCGCCCGGTTGCAGTTCCGGTGCGGACCTCGATCCGTGCGATCGGCGGCGCCCATGTGACGTGTGCGAGAACGAGGCTGAAATATATTGGCGGAGAGCGGGCGCATTATCTGGATGCGAAATAAAGAAAATGAGGAGTAAAAAAAACGTGGAAATCAGGAAAAATGATGAATTTGAACTGACAATCGAAGATATGAGCGAAGATGGAGCCGGGATCGGAAAGCAGGACGGCTATATCTGGTTTGTAAAAGATGCCGTGATCGGGGATCGGATCCGGGCGCGGGCGATGAAAATGAAGAAAAATTACGGCTTTGCCCGTCTGATGGAGGTGCTGGAAGCATCCAAAGACCGCGTGATGCCGGAATGCCCGGTCGCAAGACAGTGCGGCGGCTGCCAGCTTCAGATGATGAGTTATGAGGCACAGCTTCATTTTAAGGAGCGCAAGGTCTACAATAACCTGCGCCGGATCGGCGGGATGGAGAATCTGCGGCTGCCGGAGCGGGCGGATGAAGTGAGTGTGCCTGAGAATGTATCTGAAAGAAATACATCCGAAAGGATGGAGACAACCGATGCGGGGGTGAAAGCAGAGAACGTGTCGGGGAAAAGTGCCGGGGAAGGTGTGGATAAAACTATCACCATGGAGCCGATCCTGGGGATGGAGCACCCGTGGCGCTACCGCAACAAGGCACAGTTTCCGTTTGGACGCGATAAGGATGGAAGAATCATTGCCGGATTTTACGCGGGACGCACCCACCATATTGTGGAAGCGGAGGATTGCCTGCTGGGTGTCGAAGAAAATGCGGTAATTCTGGATATTATCAAGAAAATCATGGAAGAATACCAGATTGCGCCATATGACGAGGAGACGCATAAGGGTCTAATTCGCCATGCATTGATTCGGAAGGGATTTTCAAACGGCGAGCTGATGGTCTGTCTCGTCATCAATGGAAAGAAGCTGCCGCACGCGGATATTTTTGTGGAACGCTTAAAAGAAGTCCCTGGCATGACCAGTATTTCCTACAACATCAATCAGGAAAAAACAAACGTGATTCTTGGTGCGGAGCTTGTAAACTTATACGGACCGGGCTATATCACAGATAAAATCGGAAATGTATCGTACCAGATTTCGCCGCTTTCTTTTTATCAGGTCAATCCGGTGCAGACGGAAAAACTCTATGGAACGGCGCTGGAATACGCGGGGCTGACCGGTGGGGAGACTGTATGGGATCTGTACTGCGGAATCGGAACCATTTCCCTGTTTCTGGCGCAGAAAGCGAAGAAAGTGTACGGTGTAGAGATCGTCCCTCCGGCGATCGAGGATGCCCGCCGGAACGCGGCATTAAATGGCATGGAAAATGTCGAGTTTTTCGTCGGAAAAGCTGAAGAGGTACTTCCAAGGGAGTATGAAAAAAATCAGGTCTATGCCGATGTCATCGTCGTCGATCCGCCGCGCAAAGGCTGTGACAGCGTCTGCCTCGACACGATCGTCCGGATGCAGCCAAAGAGAGTGGTTTATGTCAGCTGCGATTCCGCTACACTGGCGCGCGATGTGAAATATCTGGGAGAGAGAGGATATGAGGTGGATCGAGTGAGGTGCTGCGATATGTTTGGAATGAGCGGACATGTGGAGACGTGTTGTCTACTCGTTAGGGAATGCGCAAACGATGATGAGATGGTATCCATAAAGGTTGATTTAGAAGGGATACAGTTGAATCAAGGTGAATATAAGCCGGAAGAAAAGCCGACATATGGAAACATCAAGAAGTGGATTAAGGAGAGATACGGCTTCAATGTAACAAACCTTTATATCGGTCAGATTAAGGATAAGCTAGGTATGGAGAAGCGTAAGAACTACAATATCGGCTCTGGAGAAGGTAGGGTGTCTACTTGTCCACAGGAGAAGGAAGAGGCTATTATGGAGGCATTTAAATACTTTAGATTGATATAAAAATGAAAGGAGGCATTGGTATAGGGGGTTATTTGATTTTTTTAAGAAACAAAGTAATCAACAACAGAATATAGGAATGAAAGTGGAAATCAGTACTCCAAAGGTTTCATTTGAAACGGATGAGGTTATTCCAATTGAAAAGAGAATAAAAGGTCAGCCGCCAACTTGTGATGGTTTGTATCCGCATGAAATACTTGTCCGTAGCTATTCACCGCATTTTGTTGTAAATGGAGAAAACTCTTTTGCAGGATTTTGGTGGTATAAATATGGAATTAAGGATGTAATGAAAATAGTTGAATCCTTAAAAGGAAAAGGGCTTATACAAATTGGCTCAGTAAAAGATGCCGTTAATATGGAAAAGCTTCCTGCTATAAAAGAGGAACTGAAGAAGCGCGGTCTTAAAGTATCTGGAAAGAAGGAAGAATTAGTAACAAGGCTTTTAGAAAATGCCACAGAAGAAGAGTTAAATACAGTGTTTCCTAAAAGACCATTTCAACTTACAGATACAGGAAGTGAACTATTAAAGAAGTACGAATGGATACCATTTATTCATTCAAACAATATTGAGGATTTAGATATATGGAATTTGACAGCTCTTGTTCAGCAACCACCTTATACCAAGTATCGTGACAAAATATGGGGCTATCTTAATCAACGGGGCGGTGTTCATATGAAAGAAGGAAACTTCGGATTATATCGAAATAGCAGATTTACTATGTCGGAGTTTGTAGCAAGTGAAGGTAAGAAGGATATTGCTTTTGGTCTTTTATGTGAAGTTGTAGCCTATGACTTGAGTGGATTGTCTAATGGATTTAGAATGGATTTTTTGGACATGTATTCAAAGTTCTTTTTCTCTTATGAAAATTCAAATCACACGATGGCTCCAGAAATAACAAAGCGAATACAAGAATATGGAGAAAAATTTGGATGGTCTTCAGATGAACTCCGTCAACAGTTAGTAACAGGAATTTCTAAAATCAAGCTTCCTTTTAGGCTGTTTACCAATGAAGAGTGTGCGGATATTATAATGGCAGAAATTGTTGGTGATAAGGATAAACTTAATGTAATTTATCACCAAGCAGAGGTTAGATTTAAGCAGCAATATAAGAAAAAGTAGTATTATTTGAGCAGCCCTCTTCGGAGGGGTGTTTTTATTTACAAATATTGAAAATATCTCTTGCTAAAACGCTATAAAAAAGCTATACTAATGCTACTAAAGGAAGGTGAGAAAAATGGCATTGTCGGATGAGATAATATACATAAGAAAAAAAGGGTTTTACACGCAGGTTGAGTTCGCTGAACGCATTGGAGTATCTTATTCAACTGTTAACCGATGGGAAAATGGAAAGATGAATCCTAATGTTTCTGCAATGAAGCGATTAAAAGCATATTGTGATGCCTTAAATATAGAATTTGGAAATGTTGAAAAAGCATGGTTAGATCGCTCTTTGGAAGACGAAAAGAATGAGAAAAACAAATAAAGTATGCTTACAAATACTTTTGTCTACGACATAATGAGTTTTGGGAAAAATATAAATATTCCTGGACTTTTATTGTTGGCTATGGTACGATTAAAATGAAATAACAAGGAGGTGGCTATATGCCATATGCTATAGATTTATTTTGTGGAGCAGGAGGATGCTCTGAAGGACTGATACAATCAGGATTTCATATCCTTTTCAGTTCGGATATAAGTGATATGGTAGAGGTGACGTATAAATATCGTCATGCACAGTTAGGACTTATACAAGGTCAAAATACTTGGTTTGAAAGAGCGGACATCAGAAATCTTCATGGAGATTTTATCAATCAAAAAATCAGTGAATTAGAGATTTTTCGTAATCAAGATGTTCCAGAAATTGACTTGATGATAGGAGGACCTAGTTGTCAAGGTTTCTCTCGCGCAGGAAGGCGTGATAAAGAAGATCCGAGAAATTTATTATTTGGAGAATATGTTAGAGTAATAAGCGAAGTAAAGCCTAAATACATTGTTCTTGAAAATGTGGAGGGCTTTATGGATATGCAGTTTTTGGGCTATAAAGGATTAAATTTATATGATGAGGAGGGAAATCTTGTTGAGGAAGGACCAGTGTATCCAGATGGTTCTGTTACACCGAATATATTAACAGCTGAGTTAAATAGAATTGGTTATAGCACTTTGGAACCAAGTATTTTGAATGCAGCAGATTATGGTGTTCCACAGAGAAGAAACAGAGTTATTTTTATTGGATATCGAAATAATCTGCCTGCCCCTTCATATCCAGAGCCTACAGTTGAAGCCGGACATCATCTATCCTTAAGGGATGCTATTGGTGATTTAGTAAATGATGCCAATATAAGAAATAGAGTTAATCAGAGACTATCTGATTATCAAAGAGATAGTAGAGCAGGTAGAACACCATCATTTGTTACAGGACAGCCAATTCCTTGTGATAGAAGGCATCTTCAAAATCTTGAACTTCCTAATGCAACAGATGTTGTTTTGGAAAGATTTGACTTGTTTAATCAAGGTGAATCGGGTTCTATGTTGAGAAAAAGAATAAAAGAGCAGGGAATAGATACTACAGGCAAAAATGCACTGATTCAACTTTGTTGTGAAAAACTAAATATGCAAGCGGATGAGGTTGTTAATTTGTTTAGAAATGTGAATGCTCCAGATGATGCTATCGATATACTTCTAACAAAGAAAAATATTCGACAGAGATTAGATTCTACAGAGCCATCACCAACCGTAGTTACACTTCCAGATGACTATATAAATCCGTGGGAGGCAAGAACAATTAGTGTTAGAGAAATGGCTAGGTGCCAATCATTTGATGATTCTTTTGAATTTCTTGGGAAGAGAACTACTGGGGGGCTGAAAAGACGTGTTGAGGTGCCACAGTGCACACAGGTTGGAAATGCAGTTCCGCCTTTATTAGCGAAAGCAGTTGCAGACGAAATTATGAGAGTTTTATAAGATAAAGGGTAGCCCATTAATTGGACTACCCTTTGTTTGTTCAGTGAATGTGAATTATATATCAATATGATTACAGTTCAACAACTTCGATTTCACCAAATAAATCTGATTTTGCATACGGTTTTATACGCCATGCATTACCGTGATTTTTTCCTATGTAACGACCTTCTTTTGTTGTGTAGCCACGCCAATCATAAGTGATAATACCAGACTTGATTAATGAAAGAAAGGTTGTAAACTGTGGGGCTCTAGAAAACTCAATTTCATTGTATTTGAACTGAACCATCCCATCAATTTCTCTGCTTTCAGCTTTGACCCATAGAGTTGATGGATGTTTTGCATATAATTGTTGACGTAAGTCATCAAAATGCCAATATGCAGCAACTTCAGGTTTTCCAGTATTTGAATTACGCCAAACAAGATTTACTGTACGTTCTTCATCATTAACATGAAGATAAAAGCCTTGATTGTTTTGTGGGGCGTCCATTGAACCGATGGTAATGTAAAGGCTATTGGCACCAGGATGCTTATCTGATTCATATCCATATATTCTAGCAAATGCGGATACTCTGTTTCTATCTGATGGTTCATATTCTGCTACTCTAGTACCTTCAAATTGTGGACGCAAAGTGAAAAGAGTATCTAGAGTATTGCTACCACCTTTGGATTTTACTTCAATTAGTCCATTGTAATCTGCGTCAACACGGTTATTTGTATTTATTCCTAAAAGACTTTCTAAAGTGTCTCCGACATCCTTCGGTGCTATTGGACCGTATCCTTTTGAATTATCAAAGAAACCACCATGAATAATTTCATATAAGCGAGGTTTGATTCGATAGAACAAATCGGTAATGGCATCCATACCAATGGCATTGAGTAAATCATTTTCGGTTGGAATATTGTGAGTAAGATTGATTATGTATATTACAGGAGTGCCATCGGTTTGTTTGAAAATGGAAATATAGAGAAGATCGCCTTCATTGATTTCTCCAGATTCCATTTTGCGTTTTATTGTTTCGATGGAAAAACGTCTATCACCACGATTATTTGATACACGATAGAACTTTAATTTGATAACATCAGTTTTACCATGCTGAACAAATAATGCATCATATGTCACACCATATTTGCCACCATGCTCTAACTGCTCATAGTCGACAAGTCCATTGTCAAATAATAAATCTCTTAGAATACCATTAGCATCTAAATTGTTTTTGTCAATCATTGTATAAGTCATACGGATTAAAGCATAATCTTCATTGCGATATTTACGTATCATATTAATCACATTTGTTTCATCTGAATAAGGTGTAAAAATCATATTTTTTCCTCCGTTCTTGAAAATAAACTGTACATATCTGCATCAACTGTGTAAGCCATTGCATATAAGGTCCTAATTGTTGGATTTTGTGCTTTACGATGCATAATTCTACTTACAATTGCGGTTTGAATATCAGTTGCTCCATAAAATTCAATCTGTTTAAGCTGTTTGTTTCTCATAACTTTTTGAATGTTTTCAATGAAAACAAGAAGATAATCATCTTCAGTAAAAGTTAATGAGTTGAATGAATTGTCACTTAATAAATCATTGAAATAATTTCTTGAAAACAAAGCAGGAAATGGTGCATTTAATTTACGAGCAAGGTTAAGTGCTGTTATGTATTCGATATTTTGTTCGCCGTATTCTAATAATGAAAGGCAACCACGGTCGTATTTTATTGAAGAGGCTAATTCAGCAATACCGAGTCCTTGTGCTTCGCGAGTTTTTCTAATATTGGCACCAAATACTAATAAGATATCCTTTGGGTTAAATTCTGAATTCAAACTGATCACCTCCTGACATTATTTATTATATTCGAATATGCCCTCTTATTCTTGACTTATAACCGTCAATATAGGGGGTAAATGATAGCGACACCAAATTCAATCTTAATATTTTTTCTAAAACCGTAAGATTTCACCCCTTCCCAAAGCTACATATTAGGAGGCGGTGATTTTTCTGTTTTCTCCGTTTCTTTGCTCTCGCAGATTTACCGTCTCCTAAAAATAAATAAAGCCTGATTACGTATAAGGGCTGGTATTTCATATCTGTAACCACAAGGTGAAGGATATGAGTTACTAGGATAACTATGCCCTTTTTGTAATCAGGCTATTTTTATGTCTAGTTATGTCAGCTCTTTTCGTGACAGACGGGAAGGACGGTATATGAAGACAGTTAGTTACAAAGATCCGTATGAACCACTTTCTGTAGTCATACAGATTAATGACGATGATGAGGAAGGCTTGGAGGAAATATTGGCATTTTTAAATGATGATGCAGGGCTGACACAGAACATGGAACGAAAGGAAAGATACCACACGAAGTATCACTTGGAAGGTCTTACCTATGACGGAGTTGATTATGCATCGCAAGAAGACTTGGAGGCAGACGTGGAGATGAGTGAGGAGGAGAAGCTGATTGATGCTTGGATGCAAGAAAACCTTACGGTGGTACAGTATCAAAGGTTCAAGCTTTTTATTGAAGGGTTATCCATCCGCGAGATAGCAAAAACAGAAAGCATTGATTACAGTTCTGCAAATGAATCTATCAAGGCATCGCAGAAAAAACTCAAGAAAATCTGTGAAAATACCCCATCAAAATGCCCTTTTAAATCTCCGTATAGTGAGAACAAGAGAAAGGAGGAATAAGCCGATGTATGAGAAACTACCGCAGGAATTAAAGGACTATCCGTATATGAAACTACGTAACGAGGTTATTTCTCTTGAGAATAGTCTTAGGGAGGTAGAGGATACTATTAAGAGCATTGAGAGTCAGCAGGTTACAAAGGACAATTTATTTCGCTTTATACTTGAGTTCGGTAGAGCCTATAAAGGTTTGTCGGAAATTGAGAAGAAAAATCTTGCTAATCAGTTTATAGAAAAGATTGAAATTTTTCATGAGGAAAGAGATAATGGTTCTGTGATTAAGAGTGTCACATTTCGTTTTCCTATCAAGCTTGGAGGAAAACAGTTTGAGAAGATAGAGGTCAACGGACAAACGAGTGGTGACCTCGTTGAGACGGTTGTCTTGATGTCAAGAAAAGATAAATAAGTGCCAGAAAGTGGCGTATTTCCTGGCTTTTTCGGAAGTTGGGATGTAAGACCCGACATCTGAAAAGGCCCGGTTTTCTTATATGGAAACATATCTACGGCAAAATATGTGTCAGGTTGTAACCTCGGATTGGATGTCACGATTTGAGACAGTGGATTAGATGTCAGGCATTTCGGGCTGATTTTTGAAAAACGGAAAGAGCTGACAACCAATCCGGCAACTCGACCGTTTTTGGTGTTTGTAGGCAGTGGAATAGATGTGAAGGAAAAATTCGGTGAATCGGGATTTGAGGAGATAGAATAGTGAGAACATATAAGAATAAAGACGAACTTAAAAACGAGATAAATAAAAGCTTTGCAAAGTATATATCAGAATTTAATGATATTCCGGAATCCTTAAAAGATGAGAGAATTGATGAGGTTGATCGAACTCCTGCAGAAAATCTTGCTTATCAGGTTGGATGGACAGCGCTCATTCTTAAATGGGAAGCAGACGAAAGAAAGGGTATTCAGGTCAAAACTCCCTCTGATAACTTTAAGTGGAATCAGCTTGGTGAATTATATCAGTGGTTCACAGATACATATGCGCACCTGTCACTGCAAGAGATGAAAGACATGTTGAATGAGAATATTAATTCTATTTATACAATGATCGATTCGCTAAGTGAGGAAGAATTATTTAAACCACATATGAGAAAATGGGCTGACGAGGCAACTAAAACAGCTGTCTGGGAAGTATACAAATTCATACATGTTAACACAGTTGCTCCATTCGGAACCTTTAGAACTAAGATTAGAAAATGGAAAAAGATAGCACTATAACTTTCAATTTTTGTGGCTATAGAAAATATCCTCCCGGCCATCATGGTCGAGAGGGTTTCGTGCATCTATGGGATTATTCATCAATCTCAATTTTCAGTCCGGATTTAAGCTCCACAGTGAAGTGGCCCTCCCAGACGATGGATTTGCAGCCATGATTGTGCCAGTGGATTCTGCGGAACATTTCGCCACATTCGCCGCAAATGACAATCTGAGCAAAGCCGTGGTTGCAGCTGCAGAAGCGCTTTTTGCCCTTGACGGTTTCAAACGTTCCCCATATCCGACACAGGAATCAAACTGTGTCAATAAAAAGAATATTTGCTGATTTCTCATGAACGTGATACACTTATAGATAAGTTGTATCGGCTGTCGCTCACGACCGTTTCGGCGGTGTGAAAATGAGAAATTCCGGCACCGGAGGCTTTCAGAGTCACGATCATGGGACCGTGCGAAAGTTCCGGTGCCTTTTTAGTAAAGATATGGACTTGCTTATTCAAGAAGTCTGCGGGAGGCGCTGCGCCCTGATGAAAGTGGCAGAGAGTATTTGGGGTTGCTGTTCACGTATGCGTGAACAATAACTATTTTGAGCGGTATTTGAGAAAGGAAACAGGAGATGGATGACAAAAAAATAGCCGTACTGATCGATGCGGAAAATGTGTCCGGCAAGTATATCAAGCTGATTTTAGATGAGGTCAGCAATTATGGAAGTGCGACATACAAGCGCCTTTACGGCGATTTTCAGACGCCGAGCGTGCGGGCGTGGATGAAGAACCTGCGCGACTATGCGATCACGCCGGTTTTCCAGTACAATTATACGCAGGGGAAAAATGCCTCCGATTCGGCGCTGATCATCGATGCGATGGATATTTTATATTCGGGCAATGTGGATGGCTTCTGTATCGTCACCTCGGACAGTGATTTTACGAAGCTGGTGCTGCGCCTGCGTGAGTCAGGCATGACGGTGATCGGCATGGGAGAGCGCAAGACGCCGAATGCATTTGTCTCGGCGTGTGAGACATTTAAATTCCTGGATATTTTATTAAACGATGAAAATCCGTCGCAGAATCCGTCCCTGCCGCAGACGCGCAAGGAGAGTGAGGCGGATGGTTCCAGAAAAGAGGCAGAGAAAGAAAGCGATCCGAATGCAGTCAGCAATATTCCGAACATGGAGGAGATGGAGAAAGAGATTATCTCGATCATCAACACACATGCGGACGATGACGGATGGGTGGATTTATCGGAGCTGGGAGACAACCTTCCAAAGCGTGTGCCGGGATTTGACCCGCGAAATTATAAATGCACGAAGTTGAAGCAGTTTATCGAGCTGTTTGATTCCGTTGAGGTTCGGTCAGCGCGCAATCCGCACAATAAGATTCTGTCGATCATCTATGTGCGTGTCAAACAGAAAGAAGAAAAGCCGGTACTTTCCAAGGTACGGCGCGGCGGAAAACGGAAGAAGGATGCGGACGCGGAAGAATAGTAAGCATATGCGGTTCGTATGAGAATAAAAAGTTGCAGAAGCGGCTGTGATTCGTATGAGGCTGGAAGAATGCAGCAGTGGTTGTAGTGTTGTGTCAGCTGTTACAAAGACAGACTGTAAATTGAAAAGTGAAGGATAGCAGATAGGAGAGACAAGAACATGACAAAGGAAGAGCTTGCATTAGAGGTAATTGACCGCCTGAAAAAAGAATATCCGGATGCGGGTTGTACGCTGGACTACAATCAGGCGTGGAAGCTGCTGGTCAGTGTCCGTCTGGCGGCGCAGTGTACCGATGCGCGTGTCAATGTGGTAGTCAAGGGATTGTTTGAGAAATATCCAAATGTGGCGGCATTGGCGGATGCCCCGGTAGAAGACATCGAGGCGATTGTGAAGCCGTGCGGTCTGGGACACAGCAAGGCGCGGGACATCAGCGCCTGTATGAAGATGCTGCGCGACGAGTACGGCGGGCATGTGCCGGATGATTTTAACGCTCTGTTAAAGCTTCCGGGAGTCGGCAGAAAGAGTGCCAACCTCATTATGGGGGATGTGTTTGGAAAACCGGCGATCGTCACGGATACGCACTGCATCCGCCTGGTAAACCGGATAGGGCTGGTGGAAGGAATCAAGGACCCGAAGCGCGTGGAAATGGCACTCTGGAAGCTGATTCCACCGGAGGAGGGCAGCGATTTCTGCCACCGCCTGGTGTATCACGGGCGTGAAGTCTGTACGGCGCGGACGAAGCCGTACTGTGACAAGTGCTGTCTGCAGGATATCTGCGCGAAGGCAGGCGTGGAGTAGAAAGTCTGAAAAAGTCATGGAAACAGATGCAGATAGGAAAAGGATGACAGGAGGCAGAAAAATGGACGAAGAACGGCAGGAGACAGCGGATTGGCGTATCGTCTGGCAGATGTTTTTTCCGTGCGTCATCAGCGATTTAATCGGCGGATGTGTGGAGGCGCTGGGACATCTGGAGGGAAATGTGGGAAGAACCGTGTCGTCGTTTCTTACATTTGCTGTGATTTATCCATTTTACTGGCGGAGGATCCAGAAAAAGAAAGAGAACAGGTGCATAGCAGAGGCAGACGGGATGAAAGAGCAGGTCTCTCCACAGATAAAGACGACAAAGGAAGAAAAATGTGGATATTTCTGGGGAAAAGTGCCGGATGTGTGGAAAATCCTGCTGGGGGCAGCTGCGTTCAGTGCTGTGTTTAACATGATTTTCTGGGCATTAGAAAAAAAGGAGATTTTCCTGGGAGTGCTGCATATTGCAGTGCAAAAGGTTCGGATGACTGGGCAGGCAGCTGAAGCGGTGTCTCTGTGTTTGAAAATGCCTCAGGGGGATATGCTTGCGGCAGCTCTGGGAAAAGGTGCGTCGGAGGGCACCGCCGCTTTATTTTCCGGCGCCCTGTGGCAGCAGTTCTTTCTCATGGGCATTGCCGCCCCACTTTCCGAAGAACTGCTGTTTCGCGGCATTATATTTGAGCGCCTGCGTATGGCGCTCCCATTTTTCTGGGCGGCACTTGGGTCGGCGGCATTTTTCGGGTTGGTGCATGGAAACTGGGCGCAGGGGATTTATGCGGCGCTCATGGGACTTATACTGGCGTGGCTGTATGAAAAAAAGAACCGTCTGTGGGAACCTGTGTTATTTCACAGTGCAGCAAATTTGACGGCGATGCTGATGCGGGGGCTTCTCTGGCACTGGTGAGGACATAAAAATATAAACAATTTTGAGAACGCAGGATTGTGTTTGCTCGAAGAAAGGACAGGAGGAGATATTAAGATGCTTTCATTTGCAAGCGATTATACAGAGGGCGCCTGCGAGGAGATACTCCAGAAGCTGGCGGAGACGAACCGGGAGAGTCTGCCGGGATATGGCATGGACCGGTACAGCCAGAGTGCTGCCAGAAAAATACAGGAGGCGACCGGATGCCCGGAGGCGGAGGTTTATTTTCTGGTGGGCGGTACCCAGACGAATGCGGTTGTGATCAGCAGTATTCTTGCACCGTATGAGGGAGTAGTGGCAGCGCAGACAGGGCACGTGAGTATTCATGAAGCCGGGGCGATCGAGTACACCGGGCATAAGGTGTTACAGCTTCCGGAAAAGGATGGGAAGATTGATCCGGCGGATCTGCAGGAATATCTGCAAAATTTCGAGGCGGATGGAAACCACAATCACATGGTGTTTCCGGGAATGGTGTATATTTCCCAGCCGACGGAATACGGAACCTTATACAGCCGGAAGGAGCTGCAGGCGCTTTCGGAGATCTGCCGTTCGTATGAAATCCCGCTCTATCTGGACGGGGCGCGTCTTGGATATGGTCTGGCGGGAGAAGGAAATGACCTGAGTCTTTCGGAGATCGCGCATCTGTGTGATGTATTTTATATCGGCGGCACGAAGGTGGGCGCATTCTGCGGAGAGGCAGTTGTATTTGGTGAGAAGAAGAATGTCCCGGCGCATTTTATTACCCGGATCAAGCAGCAGGGCGCGCTGATGGCAAAGGGACGCCTGCTGGGAATCCAGTTTGATGTGCTGTTTACTGACGGGCTGTATGAGCGCCTGGGACGCCATGCGGTAGAGATGGCGGTGGCTTTAAAGAAGGGATTAAAACAGCGTGGTTATACGTTTTTCCGTGAGTCTCCGACCAACCAGCAGTTTGTGATTCTGGAAAATGACCGGATGGAGCAGATTGAAAAAGAGGTTTCCGTGAGCTTCTGGGAGCGGTATGACGAGGATCACACCGTTGTCCGCTTTGCGACGAGCTGGGCGACCAGAGAGGCGGATCTGGAACATTTGTGGGAGATTCTGGATCGGATTGAGGCAGAAAGAGAGAAGTAGAGATGGAACGTAATGTAACGATGGCGGAGATTTCAGACGGAAAGCTGTACAGCCGGGATGATATGGTGAAAGCTGGATGCGATGATTGCTGGGGCTGTTCGGCGTGCTGCCGCGGAATGGGTAATTCGATCGTGCTGGATCCATATGATGTGTACCGTCTGACCGCCTTGCGCGGGGACACACTGGAACATCTGCTGGAGGAAAAAAAGGTAGAGTGGAACGTCGTGGACGGACAGATTCTGCCAAATCTGGCGCTCCGGAGTGGGGCGGAGGAAGCCTGCGGATTTCTTGATGAGGCGGGGCGCTGCCAGATTCATGCGTACCGGCCGGGCATCTGCCGCCTGTTTCCACTGGGTCGCTTTTATGAAAATGGAAGTTTCCAGTATTTTCTCCAGATTCATGAGTGTAAAAAGGAAAACCGGACGAAAGTCAAAGTGAAAAAATGGATCGATACGCCAGATTTAAAGCGGTATGAGGCGTATATCAGCCGGTGGCATTATTTCTTAAAAGATATAAGAAGGGCGGAAACGGAGGCGGCGCAGAACCTTTTGGCAGAACCGTGCATCGGAACGCCGGAGGAACAGGAGATACAGAAGAAAAACCGTGCCGCTGCGGCAGCCGAGCGCGAAAAACGGCGCAATCTGTTGATTATGAAACTGTTTTATCTGCTTCCGTATGATGGAGAGAAGGACTTTTACGAGCAGTTTGAAAAGCGGATGCAGATGGCGGAGAGAAGTCTCAGATAAGAGAATGGAAAATACGCCAGAAAAATCCTCTGCTGGAGACGAATCTGCAAGGATATTTGCCCGCAGCTGTGAAGAGGCAGAACCGTTTTGACAGAGTGAAATAAGAAAGGAGATTACCGATGCTTCATACAGATTTTCACACTCACACCACGTTCTGCGACGGAAAGAGTACACCGCGGGAGATGGTGGAGGCGGCATACCGGATGGGAATGACCGATTTTGGTGTTTCAGGACATGCTGATTTTTCGATGTTTGAGCCGGGATTCGGGATGGACGACGAGAAGCTTCGCCAGTATACCGAAGAACTTCAAGAACTCCGGGAGGAATACCGGGGAAAGATGAATCTCTATATCGGGATCGAGCTGGATGGACTGGGACCGGTGCAGAAAGCAGAATACGCGATCGGCTCGACCCATGCGCTCATCAAGGATGGCGAGTATGTTTGTGTGGATGATACGGAAGAGAAACTGGTAAAAGCGGTTGAGACGCTGTGGCATGGTGACTGGTACGCATTTGCACGGGAGTATTTCGAGACAGAGGCGCAGATTTATGACCGGACAAAATGCGATTTTATCGGACATTTTGACCTGTTGACAAAATTTAACGAGGGATATAAACATTTCGACGAGACGAAAGACGCCTATCTGGAACCGGCGATCACGGCGATGCACAAACTGGCGGCTCTGGGGATTCCGTTTGAGATCAACACAGGCGCCATGTCCCGCGGCTACCGGAGTGCGCCGTACCCGTCCGCAGCTCTGTTAAATGAGCTGTGTGCCTGCGGCGGACGTATCCTCATCAACTCCGACAGCCACAGTGCCGACACGATCGGATATGGGTTTAAGCAGGCGCAGGAGCTGGCGGTGGCGTGTGGATTTAAAAGTGTGTGTGCCCTGAAACCGGGTGGCGGATTTAGGGAGATACTTCTTGTATAAAAAAGACAGAAAGAAAAATATACAAATTCTAAATTTCAACCTTAAAAATGCTGAAAATAAAGCCGAAATATTTTTATTTTTAGTGAATCGTTTTCAGAGAACCCTGCTATAATATGAGCCGTAACAAGGAGATAGATACTTAACAAAACCCCATGGCTGAGGGCTGCTAAGCACAATGTGTTTTCCACACAGGGCGTGCGGAAGGCGCAGATCAGATTTTTGGAGGAAAAGACAAATGACTACTTTAAAAGCTGAAAAAAGAAGCATGGATGTTAAGGCAAAGAGACTCAGAAGAGAAGGCTATGTAACAGGCAACGTATTTGGCAAGAAGATTCAGGGCTCCATTCCTGTTAAGATGGAAAAGAAAGACGTGGATCGTCTGCTGAAGAACGAGACCAAGGGCGGACAGATTATGCTGGATGTAGAAGGCGAAGTCTACGATGTCCTGATCAAGGAAGTTGACTATGATGCAATGGCAAATCAGGTTGTAGAAATAGATTTCCAGGCGCTGGTAAGCAATGAGAAGGTTCATTCCGTTGCTGAGATTATCTTCGAGAACCACGACAAGGTAGAAGCTGGCGTTCTGCAGGAGGTACTGAAAGAAGTATCGTACCGTGCATTACCGGCTGCACTGGTTGAGAAAGTCAAAGTTGATGTTGGTGAGATGGAGATTGGTGATACGATTCGTGTCAAAGACCTTTCGATCGCAAAAGATAAAGACATTGATATTCTGACCGATCTGGAGGCAGTAGTTGCTACCGTCACAGCGGTTCACAACAATGTACCGGAGACCGATGAAGAGGCTGACGCAGAAGAAGCTAAATAATTGAAGCGCAGTGCCAGGATGAAGCGAAACGGGATGCTGTCCGCAAGGCAGATAAAAAGTTTCGCGGAATGATTGAAACATGAGAAAAGGCGGATGTACTGACCAGATGGTCAGTATATCCGCTTTTGAATTTTGTATGAACTTTTTTTGCAGACGGTAAAAGAGGATGAGGTTATGGCTCCATATATGCGTCATAAATTTCCGGATCAATATTCTCGCGGATATTCTCATATACGCTTCCAGCCGCCTCCCGGATGGCATCGCGCGTTTCATCCGAGAGAGTTAAAATCGCGGTGCCGCTCGCTTCGATCGTAGCGATACGGTCAAAGATGCGCGCGTCGGACTGTTCTCTGGCATACTCGGTCGCGGTTTTGGCTGCCTGCGTCATGATTTCCTGTTCTTCCGGAGTCAGGTTCTGGAAGAAATCGTCATTGACAATCAAGGAGATCAGATGCGGCAGGTGGTTCGTCTCGACCACATAATCCTGCTGTTCGTAGAGACGGTTGGAGACGATGACCTCATACGGGTTCTCCTGCGCGTCGATCGTGTGCTGCTGGAGACCGATATACACCTCGCTGAAGGTCATTGGCGTCGGATTGGCGCCGATTGCTTTCCAGAATGCGAGATGATAGCTGTTTTCCATGGTACGGATTTTCTGCCCTTTGAAATCTGCCAGGGAGTAAACTGGTTTATTTGTGCTCATGATGCGGAATCCTTGATCTGCCATGCCGAGCAGGTGGTAACCGCCGTCGGTGTACACCTGGCTGATGAGATTGTAAAAATCCGGATCATCCAGCTTTTTGCGGCAGTCATCCAGCGAATCAAAGACGCATGGAAGGTCAAAAACGGCGAGATCCTTCATGAAAGAAACCTGAGGGGCGGTGTTCTGCACGACAAACGGGATATCGCCGTCCGCGCATGTTTCGAGCAGGTCGCGGTCACCGCCGAGTGTGGAGTTGGCGTAAACCTGAATCCGCATTGCGCCGTTGCTTAAGTCATGTACTTCCTCCGCAAATTTTTCGGCAAACAGCTGCGTTACCGTGTCCTCCGGGCTGGCGGTCGCCAGTGGCCAGGAATAGCGCTGTTCTTCCTTGCTGGAGGCGCAGCCGCTCAGCGCGAGCGAGGCACCGAATAAAAGAACCGAGGAAGAAATGAGCGCCGCAGCGAATCGGGAAGAAGTCCGGCATCGGCGGGACACTAAGTTTGAAATATAAATCATAATGGGAGATCCTTTCAAATTTAAAAACATCCATTTCATATGTGAAATATTCCATTCACATATGAAAGCGTGAAGCAAGTCGTTATATGAAATCTTTCAGAACTTCAACATTTCCAAGCGTCCATTCAGCATTATAACAATCCCAGCGACAAAGCCGGTATAAACGTAATCAGCAGCAGCGCCAACAGGAACAATCCAATCATCGGCATCGCTTTTTTGGCGATCGCCATGATCGGGACGTCGGTCAGGGAGCTGGCGACAAAGAGGTTGACGCCGATCGGCGGGGTTACGAAGCCGATTGCCAGATTGACAACCATGATCACACCGAACTGGACCGGATCCATGTTGATTGCTGTCACGATCGGGAGCAGGATCGGGGTCAGAATCAGGATCGCCGGGGTTGTATCCATGACCATTCCCACGATAAGCAGGAACAGGTTGATGACAAGCAGGATCATGACCGGGCTGTTGAAATGCTTCAGGATAAAGCTGCTGACCGCCTGCGGCACCTGCATCAGGGTCAGGACTCTGGAAAATGCCGTGGAAGCTGCCAGAATAAAGAGGATCGGTGTGAATGTGCGGATCGCTTCCACAAAAATCGGCGGGATATCCCGAAATTTCATGGTCCGGTAGAGGAACAGGCTGACAAACAAGGCATAGAAAACGGAGATAACTGCTGCTTCCGTGGGGGAGGCGATGCCGCTGTAGATACAGCCAAGGATGATGACCGGGCTTAAGAGAGCGAAAAAGCTTTCGCGCAGCACCCGGAACAGTCCTTTTTCGTGCAGCAGATGGATTTCAGCGTGGATTTTTTCTCTATCTTCACCGTAACGTCGGCAGTGATAGATGGCATACAGCATCAGGAGCAGACCAATCATCAGACCCGGAATGACGCCGGCTAAGAACAGGCTGCTGACAGAGGCACCGGACGCCATGCCGTACATGATAAACGGGATACTCGGCGGAATGATAACGCCCAGACCGCCTGCGACTGCCACGATCGCGGTAGAGAAAGTCCGGTCATAGCCGAGGGCGCTTAAAATCGGGATCGTCATGCTTCCGACGGCTGCGACGGTTGCCGGGGCAGAGCCGGAGATAGCGCCGTAGAAGAGGCAGGTCACGATGACCGCGCATGGCATACCGGCGGTAAAATTGCCAAGAAAGAAGGCGAATACGTCAAACAGTTTCTTGGAAATACCGCCCTTTGCCATGATGATGCCGGATAAGACGAACATCGGCACGGCGAGCAGGGGAAAAGAATCCAGTCCGCCGAACATGGCGCGGATCAGATACTTAGCGCCGACCGTGAAGGACGGGTCAAAAACGGAAGGGAGAACCGAGGCGATACCGAGCGTGATCGATACCGGGATCGCGATGACAAGCAGCACGACAAAGATAACAAATAAGAGAGCAGCAGGCATCAGTATTCCTCCTTTCCAGATGGTGTATTTGCCTCGATGAGAGATTCGATTTCATTGGATTCCTTTTCCGGCATATCTGCATTTGCATGGATAAAGGATTCCGGTGTATTGCGCTCCGGGTGGGCCGGATCGTAGACATCTTCGCCGCGGGCAACCTTAAATTCGATGATCCAGCGCTGCAGAATGCGGAATGTTACCAGAAGAAAGGAAACAAACGGCGCTGCCTGAATATAGTACATCGGAATCCCGCAGGCGGGGGATAACTGTCCGCTGTGAATGGCGGACATCATGTAAGAGTATGCAAATGGGATCATATAGAGGAAAAAAATCAGCTCAAAGGTGTGGTTGACAACCTTAAAAAGAGCCTTACCTCTGCGTGGAAAGGCAGCGACGAACTGTTCGATCTTGATAGACAGGCACTTTTTGCTGCAATAGCTGACGCTTAAAAAACCGCTCCAGATAAAGAGAAAACGGGTAACCTCCTCGGACCAGGACAGAGACTGCCCAAGCGCGTAGCGGGAAAATATCTGGATTCCCATAATGAGTGTCATCGCAGCCAGCATGACAACCAGCAGAAATTCTTCCAGGTTTTCATCCAGCCAGTGAAGTGTTTTTTTCATGAATAATCCCCTTGTAAATACGGATAATAGGTTGCTGTTTATGCAGGCACGTTTGAAAACGGATGTGCCGCTTGATAACAATAATAGACCTGCGATGGAGGTAGCAGGTCTTGAGTGTCTCGCGGAGAATCCCTCCGTACCCGCAGGTACAGGGATTTCCGGGAGTAAAAAAATAGGTGGCTAAAAGTATAATATAGGCACTTTTGGAACCGAAAGTGCCGTAAGATAGCGTGGTGGCAGCTGGAATTTGCCGTATTTAAATGCGAAGCCACGGCAAATTCAGTTACTGGGCACGTTAGCGTGAACAGTAACCGAATAACTGGATAAGCCAGATATTACATCGCACTGTGAAGCAGTCCCAGTACAGTCTCCAGATCCTTTACGCCCATCTGACCCGGTGCGGATGCTTTCTTGGCAGCGCCGAAGGTCATGGAAGAACCAAATACCTCGCCGCAGAGACGGCTGATAACGCCGGTGCCAGCCATCGACATGGTAATGATTGGACGGTCCGCATAGAGGGAAGTCATTTCCTCAGTGGCAGAGAGAAGTGTTAAAACATCTTTCTTGTTCTGCGGCATAACTGCGATCTTCGGGATATCTGCATTCATATCCTGCATCTTACGCAGGCGGTAGATGATGTCGGATTTCTCCGGCGTCTTGTGGAAGTCATGGTTGGAAGCGATGACTTTCACGCCAGCCGCATGTGCGCCGTCGATGATCTTGGTTACAATCGCGTCGCCGGTAAAGATCTCTACGTCAATGAAATCAACATAGCCGGTCTGAGCTGCCTTGATGTTCAGCTTTGCGTAATCTTCTGGCTCGATGGATTTCTCGCCGCCCTCTTTGGAGGTACGGAAGGTCATCAGAATCGGAGTCTCGCCGAGAACGGCACGCAGTTCCTTTAAGACGTCTTCTACCTTCTCAAAATCAAAGACACCTTCGAACCAGTCTACACGCCATTCTACCATATCAACCGGAATAGAATCAAACGTTTTGGCCTCGTCGATGATTTCCTGTTTGGTAACGCCTACGATCGGAACGATGATCTTCGGTGTGCCGGAGCCGATTTCGATATTTCTAACTTTGATAGTATTCATAATCAGAGAATCCTTTCATTTTATCAATAAATATTTATTCGTCGCTTTCTGCCAGAGACACCATTTTCGCGTAGCGGGCATTGACAAAGAGTCCCAAGAGAACGCCGATGGCAGTCAGTACGATATTCATTATCATAACATGGGATGGTGCCATTTTGGAAGCGGCAGTCAAAATTGTGTAATTACATAAGGAAGAAGCAATCATAACCAGTGCAGTTACGGTTCCCTTGATCTTCGGGAACAGCATGTTGCAGACGGAGGTTACAATCTGTAACAGACCGCCCGCGCCTGCCCAGCCGATGATGAAAGCGCCTGCAATCATAAGGGTCTGGCTGTGACCGATGAGTACGGCAACCAAAGTAACGAGGCAGATAACCGGGTAAACGAGGATGAAACGTACATCCTTGATTTTACGGGTCAGCAGGGAGGTGACAACGAGCGCCATCAGGGTACCTGCGGAATAGTAGGTCTGCATGATGGACGGGTTCGCCCAGCCTGCATTTTCTTTTGCGAAGTTCTGCGCGCAGTTTAACCATAACTGGAAGGTACCGGTGCAGGTGAAACCAATCACGATCATGGCGATGGACTCAAACGAAAAATTTGTGTGTTTTAAGCTGGCGATGAGTCCCTCGGATTTGCCCTCTGCCTTCTGCTCAGAATCTGGCAGCGGGAACAGGAAAATAAGTACAAATAAAACAGCGTAAATAATACCGCATCCGATAAATAACGGATTGTAAGATACCATGCCGGTGGCGGTGGTTGTCACAGCAACACCGAGTACGAACGGCAGAAGCATCTGCGCGATCGCAATGAAAAATTTGATTCCCATGGTAGCGACACCCGGAGCGCTGCTGATAATCTCGGCAACCGCCGGATAGATACCGGTATCAAGGAACGAATTGGAGATACCTCCGATGATTGCACATACATAAGCGATTTGATAGCCGCCGTTTTGTCCGGCGCTGAAAGCGAAAGCAAGTCCAATCAGGTAAACCGCGTAGGAGACGCTGCCGATCGCGGTTGAGATGCGGCGTCCCAGTTTGTCGGAAAGTGGTCCGGCAAATGGAAGTGCAATCAGACGTCCGAGTCCTAAAGCAGCGGAAATCGCGGTGATCGCCATTGCCTCAACGCCCCAGGCTGCGGCAAGCGCTTCCTTGATGACTGCCTGTCCGAGAATCGAACAGCCGACGCCATGGATAAAGTAGTTTAAGTACATGATAAGTGCACTTGGCAGATATTTCTTGTTCATGATTTTCTCCTTAATTCAAGATCCGCCTGTCGTGCTACCGTTTCGGAAACCGGGCGGATGATGGCTGGTGTTCTGTCACAAACACAAAGGAGATGCCGATATAAAAAGTTCTGTTTTAGTGTTAGAAAAATAACACGTTTGATGCCTTTATTCTAATAATTATTATAGCCGAAGTCTAATACTTTTATAGCAAAAAAACAATGCATTTTAAGCATTAATGTGTTATAAATATGATTATGGGTTACTGTTCACGGGTAGGCACTTTTGGAACCGAAAGTGCCGTAAGAAAACGTGGTGGCAGCAGGAATTTGCCGTATTTAAATGCGAAGCCACGGCAAATTCCGTTACTGGGCACGTATGCGTGAACAGTAACGATTATGAACGTTTGGTGCGATGCATTTACGGTTGATATTGCGAAGAGTTAATACTAGGATACATAAAGATGGGGGACGTTAGGAATGACATTGAATCAGATTTTATATTTTCAGAAGATAGCGAATCTGGAAAATTATCATCAGGCGGCGGAGGAATTATATATATCACAGCCATCCCTGAGCCGGTCGATGGCATCACTGGAAAATGAGCTGGGCGTGACGCTCTTTGAAAAAGAAGGACGCGGGGTGACCCTGACGAAGGCGGGGAGGATGTTTTTGGAGTACGCGGACCGGATTCTCACAGACTGCCACATCGCGGTCGGGAAAATGCGGGAGATTTCGATGGATGGGGGAAAGATCGACATCGGTTACGTCTTTCCACTGGCCGGTCACTATATCCCGCACCGGGTCAAGCTCTTTTTAGAACAGCCGGAAAATCAAAAGGTTGTGTTTAATTTCTGGCAGAATCACACACCGGCAATTGCAAAAAAGGTAAAAACGGGTGAATTAGATGTAGGCTTTGGCGGCTGTCTGGAAAAGGATGAGATGGAATTTTTCCCGGTGGCGAACCAGAAGCTTGTCATCATCACACCGAAGGATCATCCGCTGGCAGAGCGGGAGAGAATTCCATTTGCGGAGCTGAACCGGTATCCGGTAATTGGATACGATAAGGACTCCTGGATGGGGACGCGCACCCGCGCACTCTATGCGAAATACAACATCCAGCCGGACATCATTGTGGAGTGTCCGGACGAATATTCGATCGTCGCGCTGGTGCGGGAGAGTTTTGGCATCGCACTGATGCCGCGCACGGACATTCTGGAGCTTGCTCCGGGAGTCTGCATTCATCCGATTGAAAATCTGGACATTTATCACCAGATTTTTATGTTCTGGATGAAAGAACGCTACCGGCTTCCGGCGGTGGAACGCTTTATTGAATATATGAAACAGCAGGCGCGTCAGGACGGTCTGCAGGCGGAACGGGAAACCGATAGCAAAAACGTATTGAAAATTTACCTGAAAGATATTGTTAATTTTTAAGCAAAACGGTTATGATAAAAGTGTCACAAACACAGGGATGCCTCTCATGCAATGGAGAAGGAGAATTTCATCATGAAGAGCAAATACCCCAAAATTTTTGAACCGATTACCATTAAGCGCATGACGATCAAAAACCGTGTTGCCATGACGCCGATGGGTACTAACTATGGCGAGACGAGCGGTGAGATGAGCAACCGCCATATGAATTATTATTCCCTGCGTGCCAAGGGAGGAACTGGTCTGATTATTCTGGAGAATGCCAATATCGAATATCCGGTTGGTTCCAATGGCACAAGCCAGATCCGCATCGATCACGACAGCTTTATGCCGCGTTACTATCAGTTAGTCGAGAATCTTCACAAGAATGGCGCGATGGTAGCGATTCAAGTCAACCATGCGGGCGCTTCTGCATCCTCTGCCAGAACAGGTATGGAGACGGTGTCTTCCTCCAATATCCCGACCAAGGCAGGCGGCGAGATTCCGCGTCCGATGACAAGGGAAGAGATCCTGACGACCGTAAAAAAATACGGCGAGGCGGCGAAACGTGTACAGGCGATCGGATTTGATGCGATTGAGATCCACTGTGGTCATTCTTATCTGATGAGTCAGTTTATTTCCCCGTATTACAACAAAAGAACCGATGAATTCGGCGGCTCCGTCGAGAATCGTCTCCGTTTCCCGAAGATGGTTCTGGAAGAGGTGCGGAAAAATGTAGGTCCGTGGTTCCCGATCATCGTCCGTATCTCTGCGGAAGAGCGCGTGCCGGGCGGCAACACGCTGGAAGACACACTGGAATACCTCGAATATCTGGATGAGTACGTAGATATGTACGATGTATCCTGCGGTCTGAACCCGTCCTTACAGTATCAGATTGACTCGAACTTCCTGCCGGATGGCTGGCGTTCCTACATGGCAAGAGCCGTGAAGGATAAATTTGGTAAACCGGTTATCAATGCGGGCAACTACCGCGATCCGGAGGTCGTTGAGAAAGTATTGGAGAGCGGCGATGTCGATATTGTCGGCATGGGACGCGGACTCATTGCAGAGCCGAACTGGGTCAGCAAGGTGCAGAACGGCGAGGAGGAGATTCTCCGTAAATGTATCTCCTGTAACGTTGGCTGTGCGGGCAACCGAATCGGCGTCAACCGTCCGATCCGCTGTACCGTCAACCCGGCTGTTCCGGAGGGTGATATCTATAAGAAGCTGAAAGTCAATAAAAACTGCAACGTAGTTGTAGTCGGTGGCGGTACAGCCGGTCTGGAAGCAGCCTGCACGGCAGCCGAGGTTGGATGCAACGTATTCTTATTAGAAAAGAGTGGTAAATTAGGCGGACTTTCCACCTTTATCTCCGACCTGCCAAGCAAGAACCGTATGAAAGACTTCCCGAAATATCTGGAAGCACGTGCGAAGAGACTGAAAAACCTGTATGTTTTCCTGAACTGCGAGGCAACCGTGGACAAGATCAAACAGTTCAAGCCGGATATCATTGTCAACGCAACCGGTTCCGTTCCAGTCGTTCCGCCGATCAAGGGACTCAAGGAAAACATCGCAGCCGGTCATGTCGATACCATTTTCGAGATGATTCAGAAAGTAAAAGCCGGAGAATACCCGGATGATTTCTGCAAGGGCAAAAAAGTGGTTGTAGTCGGCGGCGGCTCCGTTGGTCTGGATGTTGTGGAGTATTTCGCACCGCGCGGCGCGGAGTGTACCATCGTGGATATGCTCCCGCAGATTGGTATGCTGGCAGATCCGATCACGAAATGTTCCATGCGTGAGACACACGACAAATATGGTGTGAAAGAGTATGTGAATACTGCGCTGCAGGAAGTCAAAGAAAATGCATTTACCGTGAAGCTGTCGGATGGCACGATCGAGGATCTGAACTTTGACCTCGGTTTCAACTGTCTGGGAATGCGCGCCAACAATCCGATTCTGGCACAGCTCGAAGAGGCATTTGACAACACAGATACTTTCATTTACCCGATCGGAGATTCCGTCCGCGCTCGTCGTATCATGGAGGGAACGATGGAAGGACGTGCGATTCTGAACGTGCTGGAAGCGAGAGGATTTTTAGAGCTGGCACCGTTGGAGTAAGAAATTGAATATTGCATTTGAAAGATTCTGACTGTTCGCTGAACGAATGATATCGTTTTATTTGATTATAAAAATAGAGAAGAAAAGAGGAAATTATCATGCCAAACATTACAGGACATACCGAATTAGTAGGATTAATGGCTTACCCGATCCGTCATACACAGTCTCCGACCACCCACAACCTTGCCTATGACAAAAATGGAGACGATGTTATCCAGCTTGCGTTCGAGGTAGACAACGATACCCTGGAAGCAGCGGTTGAGAGTATCCGTGCGCTGAAGATGCTGGGCTCCAACATCTCCATGCCGAACAAGACCGTCGTTCACAAATATCTGGATGAGGTAGACGAGGCTGCAAAGCTGTGCGGCGCGATCAACACTGTAGTCAACACCCGTGACAAAGACGGCAATGTAACCGGATACCTGAAGGGTTACAACACCGACGGTATGGGCTACTGGCAGGGAATCAAGGAAGAAGGTATTGATTTCAAGGGAATGAAGATGGTTCTCATCGGTACCGGCGGCGCAGCAACCGCCATTGCAGTACGCGGCGCACTGGACGGCATTGCAGAGCTGCATATCTTCAATATTAAAGATAAGTTCTATGCACGCGGAGAGGAGATCGTTGACATCATCAACAAGAACTCTAACTGCAAGGCCGAGATGCATGACCTGGGCGATCTGGCACTCTTAAAAGAGAAAATGCACGAAGCAGACATTTTCTGTGATGCAACCGGCGTTGGTATGCACCCGCTGGAGGATCTGTCCAATATCCCGGATCCGTCCTATTTCCGCAAGGATCTGATCGTAACTGATACAGTATATGCACCGCGTGAGACCGTGATGATGAAGCAGGCCAAAGAAGCTGGCTGCACCCGCGTATACAACGGCATGAGCATGATGCTGTTCCAGGCGCTGATCGCGATTGAACTGTATACAGGAAAATCAACACCGGTGGATTACATGAAGGAGAAGCTGGGAATCTAATTAAACTATATCCCCTGCAGTTATACCTGCTATTCCGCATTAGCACTTGCGTTCATATCCTGATTCGGGTATAATAATAAAACACACTTTCAATGTAAAGTGCAAAAGTGATTTGAATGAATACAAGTGAAGAAGGATGAGACAGATGGATGAATTAAAGAAGCTGCGAAATGATCTGGACATGTGCGACGAGATTCTGATCGATGCCCTGCGGATGCGCTGCCAGATTATCCAGGAGATCACAAATTATAAACAGAAAAACGGACTTCCGATTTATCAGGCAGAAGAGGAAGAGCGCAAGAAGAGCAAGATGCTTGCGAAGCTGGATGATTATGAATACAAAAAGTCAATCATGGCAGTTTACGACAGCGTCCTCTACCGGAGCAAACGGATCCAGTCCCATGAGTTGTTTGGATTCAATATTTTCCTGATCGGATTTATGGGAGTCGGAAAGAGCACCGTTTCGAATGCACTGCAGAATACCTTTGCGATGGATGTATTGGAAATGGATGAAATGATCGCGAAAAAGAACAACATGAGCATTTCCGAGATCTTCGATCTGCACGGCGAGGCATATTTCCGCAACGAGGAGACAAACCTGCTCAAGGAGGTAGGAAACGAGAAGAACAAGATTGTATCCTGCGGCGGCGGCGTAGCGATGCGCGAGATCAATGTACAGGAGATGCGAAAGAGCGGCAAGATTATACTTCTGACCGCGAAGCCGGAGACGATTCTGGAGCGTGTCAAAGAGAACCATGACCGTCCTCTTCTGGAAAATAATAAGACAGTGGAATATGTTTCCGAGCTGATGGAGAAGCGCAGACCGGCGTATGAAGCGGCAGCGGATATTGTGATCGCGACCGATGGAAAATCAGCGAATGAGATCTGCGAGGAGATCATTGCACAGGTGAAGAAGTTTAAATAATGTGACTGCTCAGAAAGTTCTGACAGAGAAAACGAAAGGGGAAAAAGATGTCGAATCATATCACAGGACACACAGGTTTACTTTGTTTACTGGGAAGCCCGGTCGCACACAGTGTTTCGCCGGAGATGCACAACGAGGCGTGCAGCCAGTTGGGTCTGGATTATACATATCTGGCGTTTGATGTGCCGGAAGAGAAGATGCCGCAGGCGGTTGAGGGACTGCGGACGATGGGCGCGCGCGGCTGGAATATCACGATGCCGGGCAAAAATATCATGTGCAAGCTGGCAGACAAGGTTTCACCGGCTTCCGAGATTTCCGGCGCCTGCAATACGGTTGTCAACGACGACGGTATTCTGACTGCTTATACGACCGATGGCGTCGGATTTATGCGTGCAGTTGCAGAAAATGGTGTAGACATCATTGGCAAGAAAATGACGCTTTTAGGCGCTGGCGGCGCCGCAACCGCGATTCTTGTACAGGCAGCTTTAGACGGCGTGGCAGAAATTAACGTATTTAACGTCAAGGACGCGTTCTATCCGAGAGCCGAGGAGATTGTAAAGAAACTGAACGAGCGCACAGGATGCAAGGTAACCCTGCATGATTACTCCGATCCGGAGATCCTGCGCCAGTCCATCGCAGACAGCGCGATTCTGGTAAATGGTACTTCCGTCGGCATGGCTCCGAAGACGGACAATACGATCATTACTGATACAACGATGTTCCACAAAGACCTGTTCGTATTCGATGTCATCTACAATCCTCAGGAGACCCGTTTACTGCGCGAAGCAAGAGCGGCAGGCTGCAAGACCAGCAACGGTATGTACATGCTTCTCTATCAGGGAGCTGCATCCTTTGAACTCTGGACAGGACAGCAGATGCCGGTGGAGATCATTAAAGAGAAATATTTTACAAAATAGGATTTGAAAAGCGGCACACCGCATTCTCGCTACTTAGTGATGAGAATGCGGTGTGCCGTTTTTCAAAAAAATGTTTTCACAAATTATTCACAAAATTATTAGCACTCAACTCTTGACAGTGCTAATAACAAGTGTTATATTACTGCTAGAACAAAAGGAGACCAAAAGGTTTTCACAGATTGTTCGAAAGGAGGCAGGTTTATGAATATCAGTAAATTTACCCAGAAGTCTCTGGAAGCCGTTCAAAATACGGAAAAGCTGGCGTATGAATATGGAAACCAGCAGATTGATCAGGAACATTTGCTGTACAGTCTTTTGACTGTGGAAGACAGCTTGATTTTTAAATTAATAACAAAGATGGGAATCTCGGGCGACCAGTTCCGTGATGAGGTGCAGCAGGCGATTGGAAAGCTGCCGAAGGTATCCGGCGGTCAGGTGTATTTCTCCAACGATGCCAACAAGGTGCTGGTGAACGCGGAGGACGAAGCCAAGGCGATGGGGGACGAGTATGTTTCCGTCGAGCACTTATTTCTGGCGATGTTAAAACAGCCGAATAAGGCGGTCAAGGAACTGTTCCGTCTCTACGGCATTACGAAAGAGAGCTTTTTGCAGGCGCTTTCGACAGTGCGCGGCAACCAGCGTGTTGTCAGCGATAATCCGGAGGCAACGTATGACACTTTAAATAAATACGGTTACGATCTGGTGGAACGTGCGAGAGATCAGAAGCTCGATCCGGTCATCGGCCGTGACGGTGAGATCCGTAATGTGGTTATGATTCTCTCCAGAAAGACGAAAAACAACCCGGTTCTGATTGGTGAACCTGGCGTCGGTAAGACAGCCGTTGTCGAAGGACTGGCACAGCGTATCGTGCGCGGCGATGTCCCGGAGGGCTTGAAGGACAAGAAATTGTTTGCTCTGGATATGGGAGCTCTGATGGCGGGCGCGAAGTACCGCGGCGAGTTCGAAGAGAGACTGAAAGCGGTGCTTGACGAGGTCAAGAAGAGCGAGGGACAGATTATTCTGTTTATCGATGAGCTGCATACGATCGTCGGCGCGGGCAAATCCGAGGGCGCGATGGACGCCGGGAATATGCTGAAGCCTATGCTGGCGAGAGGTGAACTGCACTGTATCGGTGCGACGACCCTGGATGAGTACCGTAAATACATCGAAAAAGACGCAGCTCTGGAACGTCGTTTCCAGCCGGTTCACGTTGATGAGCCGACCGTGGAAGATACGATTTCCATTCTGCGTGGTCTGAAAGAGAGATATGAGGTTTACCACGGGGTCAAGATTACCGACTCTGCGCTTGTATCGGCGGCAATTCTCTCGGATCGTTATATCACGGATCGTTTCCTTCCGGATAAGGCGATCGATCTGGTTGATGAAGCGTGCGCGATGATCAAGACAGAGATGGATTCAATGCCGGCGGAGCTGGATGAACTGTCGAGACGTATCATGCAGCTGCAGATTGAAGAGGCTGCGCTTAAGAAAGAGACTGACCGCTTAAGTCAGGATCGCCTGGCAGAACTGCAGAAAGAACTGGCAGAGCTCAAGAGCAGCTTTTCGACCCAGAAAGCCCAGTGGGAGAATGAAAAATCTTCCGTTGATAAGCTGTCCAAACTGCGTGAAGAGATTGAGCATGTAAATGGCGAGATTCAGGCAGCGCAGCAGGCATATGACCTAAACAAAGCGGCTGAACTCCAGTACGGCAAGCTGCCGGAACTGCAGAAACAGTTGGCGGAAGAGGAAGAGAAAGTGAAAAATCAGGATCTCAGTCTGGTACATGAGAGTGTCACCGAGGATGAGATTGCCCGGATTATTTCGAAGTGGACCGGTATTCCGGTTGCCAAACTGACCGAGAGCGAGCGCAGCAAGACCCTGCATATGGACGAACTGCTGCATAAACGTGTCATCGGACAGGATGAGGGCGTTACCAAGGTAACGGAGGCGATTATCCGTTCCAAAGCGGGCATCAAGGATCCGACGAAACCAATCGGTTCGTTCCTGTTCCTAGGTCCGACCGGTGTCGGCAAGACAGAGCTTGCAAAAGCGCTGGCGGAGGCATTGTTTGATGATGAGAACAACATGGTTCGTATCGATATGAGTGAATACATGGAGAAACATTCCGTTTCCCGTCTGATCGGAGCGCCGCCAGGATATGTCGGATATGACGAGGGCGGTCAGCTGACCGAGGCAGTACGGCGCAAACCGTATTCTGTTGTCCTCTTCGATGAGGTTGAGAAAGCGCACCCGGATGTATTTAACGTCCTGCTGCAGGTTCTGGATGATGGACGTATCACGGATTCGACCGGCAAAACTGTCGATTTCAAGAATACGATCCTGATTATGACCTCCAACATCGGTTCCCAGTATCTGCTGGACGGCATCGATGAAAAGGGACAGATCAAGCCGGAGGCGGAAAGCTCCGTTATGCATGACTTGAGAGCTCACTTCCGTCCGGAGTTTCTGAACCGTCTGGATGAGATTATTCTCTTTAAGCCGCTGACGAAAGGCAACATCGGAGGCATCATTGAGCTTCTGATTGCAGATGTCAACAAACGTCTGGCGGATAAGGAGTTAAAGATTGCCCTGACGGACGAGGCAAAGGATTTCATCATTGAAAATGGCTACGATCCGGTTTACGGTGCAAGACCGCTGAAACGGTACCTGCAGAAGAACGTTGAGACACTGGCAGCGAAGCTGATTCTGGCGGACGGCGTCCGTGCGGGCGATACGATAGAGATCGGGCTTTCGGATGGCAAGCTGACGGCTTCGGCTGTCCATAGCGCGTAAGCGGAAAACGTCTTACGGCGGATTTATAACTATTATATAGAAGAAACAATAGGGCGCGGAGAAGTGCGAAAGAGCTTCCTCTGCGCTCTTTTTATGTATTTCTGAGATTTTCACAGTCTTGACATTGCCCGGCAACTTTACTAAAATGATTCCATAATGACCGGACTATATCATTTGTTCCGGAAGTCAGTCAGATGAGGAGAAGATGAGATGAAAATTGCGATTGGAAATGACCATTCGGCGGTAGAACTGAAGAACATTATTGTGGATTTCCTGAAAGAAAAAGGAATCGAAGTGTTAAATCTGGGTACAGACAGCAGCGAGAGCTGTGATTATCCAGTTTATGGAGAGAAGGTAGGTCGTGCAGTTGTTTCCGGCGAAGCCGATCTGGGTATCGCAATCTGTGGTACCGGTCTTGGTATTTCACTGGCAGCTAACAAGGTAAAAGGCGTGCGCGCCTGCGTATGCAGCGAGCCGTACACAGCGGTGATGTCCCGCCGCCACAACGATGCCAATGTACTCTGCTTCGGCGCCCGCGTGGTAGGAAGTGAGCTTGCGAAGATGATCGTTGACGAGTGGATCAACGCAGAATTTGAGGGCGGACGCCATCAGAGACGCGTGGATATGATTATGGCGATTGAGGAGAAAGACTGATTCAGAGTCAGTCAGAGGTAACGGATGAAATCATAAGGCAGGCTGACAGCAGGATGCGGGATGCCTGTGAGAACAAAAAGAGGCAGCTGTAAAGAGATGGAGCAGCTGCGAAAAGAACAGGAGGAAGCAGGAAATGATCACAGAAGATATTCGCTACATCGGTGTAAACGACCATGACATTGACTTGTTTGAGGGGCAGTATCAGGTGCCAAATGGTATTTCATATAACTCATACGTGATTATGGATGAAAAGATCGCGATCATGGATACGGTAGACAAGCGCAAACAGACGGAATTTCTGGGAAATCTGGAAACCGCACTGGCTGGAAGAACCCCGGATTATCTGGTAATCAGCCACATGGAGCCGGATCATGCATCAAGTATCCAGGCAGTCGTAGAACGGTACCCGGAAATCACACTGGTAGGCAATGCGAAGACATTTCCGATGCTGAAACTGTACTTTGATCTTGATACCAGCCGTGCGCTGACGGTCAAGGAGGGCGATACCCTGAAACTGGGGCGCCATGAGCTGACGTTCGTCATGGCACCGATGGTACACTGGCCGGAGGTTATGGTAAGCTATGATTCCTGCGACAAGGTGCTGTTCAGCGCCGACGGTTTCGGCAAGTTCGGTGCGCTTGATGTGGATGAGGACTGGGACTGCGAGGCGAGACGGTATTATTTCAATATTGTAGGAAAATATGGAATGCAGGTGCAGGCACTTCTTAAGAAAGAAGCCGGTCTTGAGATCCAGATCATCTGCCCGCTGCATGGACCGGTTCTGAAAGAGACGATCGGTCATGTGCTTGAAAAATACCAGATTTGGAGCAGCTACGGCGTCGAGTCTGAGGGTGTATTTATCGCATATGCGTCCCTGCATGGCAACACCGAGGATGCGGCGAAGAAATGCAAGGAAATTCTTGAGAAAAAAGAATGCCCGAAAGTGGCAATCGCGGATCTGGCGCGCGGTGATATGGCGGAGGCGCTGGAAGATGCATTCCGGTATGGAAAAATTGTATTGGCAGCACCGTCCTATGACGCGGGTGTGATGCCGGTTATGGCAGATTTCCTGCACCACTTACAGAGCAAGAATTACCAGAAACGCACCGTTGCCCTGATTGAAAACGGTTCCTGGGCGCCGAGTGCAGCGCGCACGATGAAGGGAATGCTGGATGCGATGAAGGAGATCACGGTGGTTGAACCGGTCGTTACGGTTCGCGGGGCGCTCAAGGAGAGCGATATTCCGTCGCTGGAGCAGATGGCGGAAGCGCTGCTGGCATAAGAAGCGTCTGGTGACAGTATTTAATGAGACCTGAAAAAGGCTTTTTTAAATAAAAAATCCGGAGAGACAAAAGTGTGTTTTTTATATTTATATATGAAAAATCCACTTGATGATTTTGTATGGATGACAGAAAAGAATAGGAGAAACAGACATGGTAGATGAGGTAATGAAGTTCATTACAGAGGCAGACCCGGAAGTGGGAGAAGCCATTGAAGCAGAGGCAGCCCGTCAGAGAAGAAACCTGGAGCTGATCGCGTCGGAGAATATTGTATCGGAGCCGGTTATGATGGCGATGGGATCGGTATTAACCAACAAATATGCGGAGGGATATCCGGGAAAACGTTACTACGGCGGATGCCAGTGTGTCGATGTTGTAGAGTCCATCGCGATCGAGAGAGCGAAAAAACTGTTTGGCTGTGATTATGCAAACGTACAGCCGCATTCCGGCGCGCAGGCAAACATGGCGGTATTTATCGCAATGCTGAAACCGGGTGATACTGTTATGGGCATGAACCTGGATCACGGCGGACATCTGACACACGGAAGCCCTGTCAATTTCTCCGGTTTATATTTCAACATTGTGCCGTATGGTGTCGATGACAATGGAGTGATTGATTACGAAGAGGTAGAGCGCATTGCACTGGAAGCAAAACCGAAGCTGATCATTGCAGGTGCAAGTGCCTATGCAAGAGAGATTGATTTCAAACGTTTCCGTGAAATTGCAGACAAAGTAGGCGCATACCTGATGGTCGATATGGCTCATATCGCTGGTCTGGTAGCAGCCGGTCTTCACCAGAGCCCGATTCCGTATGCAGATGTTGTTACGACAACCACACATAAGACACTGCGCGGACCGAGAGGCGGTCTGATTCTGGCAAATAAGGAAGCAGCTGAGAAGTTCAACTTCAACAAGGCGATCTTCCCGGGAACCCAGGGCGGTCCGTTAGAGCACATCATCGCTGGCAAGGCAGTCTGCTTCGGCGAGGCGCTGAAGCCAGAATTTAAAGAGTATCAGCTTCAGGTAAAGAAGAATGCAGCAGCGCTGGCAGCCGCACTTCAGAAGCAGGGATTCAAGATTCTGACCGGCGGAACCGATAACCACCTGATGTTAGTTGATCTGCGCGGCATGGATATTTCCGGTAAAGAGCTGCAGAACCGCTGCGATGAAGTATACATTACCCTGAACAAAAATACCGTTCCAAACGACCCGAGAAGCCCGTTTGTTACTTCTGGCGTCCGCATCGGTACTCCGGCTGTTACCACCCGTGGACTTAAAGAAGAAGACATGGAAGTCATCGCAGAGTGCATCTGGCTGGCAGCTACCGACTTCGAGAACAAGGCAGATTACATCCGTGCGGAAGTGACGAAACTGTGTGAGAAGTATCCGTTATATAAATAAGTAGAGAAGAATATGGAGCGAAAAATTTGCCAGTCTATAGATTCAGAAAAATGCTGGAAAATTAATGCACATATAACAATAAGAAAAAGGCTGTATTGCCTGCCGCATGGAAGCGCGCGGTAGGTGATACAGCCTTTTCTATTCCAACCATTTTTCCTAGAAATTAAGTTTTTGTCCAATTCCTTTTTCCAATGCTTTTTCATAGATAAGCTGTGCCGTCCGCACATCAAAGAGTCCCATGCCGACTGATTTAAAGCAGCGGGTCTCGTTCTGCTCATGCGGATGTCCCTGCTTGGTATCTTCGATCAGATCCTCGATAAAGTGGACGCGCTTCTGTGTCAGAACGCCCTTTTCCAGCGGAATTTTCAGATCGCCGCTCTCCTCGCAGGCATACGGAAGCTCGGTGTACGCGTTCTTGACGAGTTTCCACACCGCATCCGGCAGTTCGCGCCGTTCCGGACGCCAGGAGCCGATGGCAACAAAGCATTTGCCGCGAAGCAGCTCTTCATCATCCGGGTAGACCGGATCGACCGCCTGGGTGGCGGAGATCAGGACGCGGCTGTGCTCAGCCAGTTCACGGGTATCCGCGCAGGTATGAATCTGGATGTCGTTTTTTCCAAACGATGCCAGACGCGCCGATAAGCGCTCGATAAAGCCGGAAAGATCCTTAGCGTATGCGTCATACAGATAAATATCTGTGATCGGGCGCACCTCGCAGGCATAGAGAAGCTGGTGTAGTCCCTGCATACCGCAGCCAACCAAACCAACTGAGGCAGCATCCTCTGGAGCCAGATAGCGCAGTGCGACACCGCCGACCGCACCGGTCCGCATTGCGGTCAGGACACTTCCGTTCATAATCGCCTTCGGCAGACCGGTCTTTGCGTTATTTAAAATCATAAGTCCGTTCAGATACGGAATTCCCAGAGAGGAATTGTCCGGAAATTCGGATAACATCTTTGTACCGATGACGGAATCCAGAAAACACGGCATATAGAGCATCATATTTTTATCACGCTGTGCGATAAAACGATCCGGCATCTTATAATTGCCGCTTTTGTGAATCGCATACGCATCTTCGATCGCGTCCATGACATCCTCTAAGGTGACGGACTGCCACATTTCTTGTTCGCTGAGAAATAACATATCAAAACCTCCTGAATATTTATGAATGAAATAAAACATATATACTAAAAATAGATTTATCACAAATCAAATGTGGTTTGCATAGCTGGATTGTAGCAGTTTCACGTTTCATTGTCAAGATGAAAACAGAATAAAAATCAAGTTGCATATTTGAAATGGGGCGTGTATAGTAAAGAAAATTGTAGCGGTTCAGTAGGTTTACGCATTTACTGAGCTACAGGAAATGGATAAAATTAGCACAAGCGAGAAGGGAAGAATACCTGGAAAGGAAGGGGTAATGGGAGAAGTAATTAAAGTATTAGACTGGTTGTTAGAGAATTTGGTACAGATATGCACGGTCGTGCTAGAATTGTTTGGAATCATTGTGCTGGTTTCGACAGCGGTATCCTGCTTTGTTCAGTGGATACGAAACAAGCGTCAGCTGATCCGCCTGAATCTGGCACAGGGAATTGCGCTGGCGTTGGAATTTAAGATGGGCGGCGAGGTACTCAGGACGGTTGTGGTACGGGAATGGTCGGAACTTGGAATTTTGGGAGCCATCATTGTCCTTCGGGCAATGCTTACATTTTTGATTCATTGGGAGATCAAGAACGAAAAAAGAGAAACCCAGGAAGAGCAAGGAGGAAAGCTAGAGTAAAAAGGGGCACGAAAAAGGGAGTCTGCAGGATGAGCGGACTCCCTTTTTTCGTGGTTAAACAAGATTAATGCGAAAAATATTTGTCGTAGAAATGAAGGCGTTCCAGAATTTGCTTTTGGCTTTTGATTTCCATTTTGGAATAAATGGAAGCCAGATGCTTTTTGACAGTAGGGATGCTGACGAAGAGGGTGGAAGATATCTGATCGTTGGAATAGCCGCGCAGTAAAAGGCTTAAAACATTTACTTCTCGGTTCGTCAGGGAAAAATCCCGGCTGATCTGGGAAAGAGTACGATCCATCACATAGGATAAATCGAAGAACAGACATACAAAGCAGTCGTTGTCTGGTCCCTCCTTAAGATGGGAGCGGCTTACCTCCAGAAACAAAGGGCTGTTTTCCATCTTGTATTCGATATTTTGTCCGGTAATGCTTCCAGAACGGAGCAGCTGACGGCAAAGAGAGCGAAAACAATTGGAAATGGGGTTGTTGGATAAATCTGCAAATCCATGATTCTCCATGTATGTATGGTAGGTTGTGTTGCACCCGATAAAATTCAGTTTATCGTCAAAACAGCCGATTCCGATGCAGTTGTAATTTTCCAGTACATGAAATGCCCGTCCGATGTTGAGCTCCCGCCCGTAATTTTTAAATACGTTGCAGAAATGCGGCTGGAATAACCGGACAAGGCTTAATTCATCTGGCAGGAAATTTTTTTTATCGTTGGATCGGTGGATGGAAAACACACCCCGCAGATCCCGGTTCCGAATCGAAAAATTCGTTTCAATGGAATCATGCAGCCCCATGGGAAGTAGAAATTCCTGAAAATAAAGAGAATTTTTTCGAACCTCCTGATTGAACAGCTGGTTAGTCAGGAAAGTTACATTGCTGTCGGAGTCCAGAATCGACAGAACATCATCCATATGGCAGTATTCTTCCTGATACCGCCGTTTCTGTTCATCATTCCAGTTGATGGTGTAGATGGAATGGGTTTTGTAATTCTGTCCCTGCTTTTGGTAAAACAAAAAATTTGCTTTTTCAAAGAAAACAATATTGTTCAGGTTCAGGAAAAAACTCTCCATCCGTTTTTCAAGAAGAATTGAATCGTCGTAAAGTTCAGCAATGATCTGATTGACGTTTTCAATTCGTGATGTTGTAAAAAGATTTTCAGCACTCATGAAGATGCCTCCTTTCCCGTGAGTATTCAATTAGTGAAAACAAAATGGAATCAATACTAGACTATAGTCCAACTATTGTTTTAAACTATTTTTAATAGACTGATAATATATAAAGCATAATAAAATGTTGTTATGATTATTGCAAGTGGAAAAACTTTGAAAATAGAAAAAGTATCCAAAAGTATACTATGATAGAACCGAAAGTATCTACCGTTAACTGACGTCATGCATCATAATAACCAAAACACAAAAAACTTTGTATTAAAAATGATGTTTTTTGAAAGTTTTCATCATGATATGATTTTAACAACGAGATTTCAGAAAACTGAAAGAGAACGGACAAAATTTTTAATACGGAGGAGCCTATGGAAAAAAAGAATGAATTTTGTTTGCAGGAGATTAAGGGGAGAAAGGCAGTAACCTGTATCGAGACACATACAGAGGGAGAGCCAACCCGAACCATTTTATCGGGATTTCCGGAAATTCCGGGGAACACGATGGAAGAAAAGATGCTCTATATGATGCAGGAACAGGACTGGATGAGAAAAGCAATTTGTTTTGAACCGCGTGGAAATGACGTAATGTCCGGAACGATTGTTACCAAGCCGTGCAATCCGGAGGCAGATTTTGGTGTTTTATATTACGAGGTTGGAAACTGGATGCCGATGTGCGGACATGATACGATCGGAGTTTCAACGGCACTGATTGAAAGCGGACTCTTAAAAGCGGAGGAACCGTATACATATGCGACCTTAGATACACCATCTGGACTGGTAAAAGTGAAAATTGAGGTGAAAGATGGCAAGGCGGTGCGGGTATCCTTTAAAAATGCCCCGGCATTTGTGATGAATCGGGATGTAAAGGTACAGGTTCCTGGATATGGTGAGATTCCGTTAGACATCGCATACGGCGGAAATGTATTTGCGTTAGTACCGGCATCGGCAATGGGCTTAAAGCTGGATAAAGAAAATGCAAAAGAGATTGTCGAAAAAGGAAATTATCTTAAAAAGTTTATCAATGAGCAGGTAACAGTCAAGCATCCGTATCTGGAAATCATGAACCAGGTAACGCATGTGGAATTTTTCGAACCGGGTACAGAAGGGGTTTCGGATGTAAAAAATGCAGTTGTCATTCCCCCGGCAGCGATTGACCGAAGCCCTTGCGGAACCGGTACATCAGCGAAGATGGCACTTCTTCATGCGGAAGGAAAGCTGGCAGTCGGACAGCCGTTTGTGCATGAGAGCCTGATTGGAAGTTTATTCCACTGCCATATCGTTGAAGAGACAGAGGTGGCAGGAATTCCGGCAGTAGTACCGGAGATCAGCGGACGGGCGTTTGTGATGGGAGAGAGTACATGGTTATTCGATCCGGACGATCCATTCCCGGAAGGTTTCTTATTAGGCTAAATTGATAGAAACAAAATAAGAGTTTAAAGGTACAGGGAGGTACTTCTGAGGGAAAGAAGTACCTCGGGAGTTCACATAAAAACAGTATAAAGGAGGATACTTTATGAAAAAGAGATGGCTTTGCGGTACGATGGCATTGGTAATCGGAGCGATGGCAATGGCGGGGTGTTCAGGCGGAAATTCTTCTTCATCCGCATCTGCAGCCGGAACCGAAGCAGCAGATAGTGGTTCCAGCGTAGATACTTCCGGAGCGGAGATGACGATCCGTGTAGCACATGTATGTGGAACCGGTTCTCCGTATGATTACGGTGCGAATGCTTTTAAAAAGCTGGTCGAGGAGGGCAGCAACGGACGGATTAAAGTAGAGGTTTATGCAGGCGATATGACAACCGACGAGGTTGAGTGTGTTGAGATGGTTCAGAATAATAACCTGGAAATCGGCTGGGTAGGAACTGGTGCACTGGGCGGATTTGTACCAGATTTAGGCATTTTTGAGCTTCCATTCCTGTTTGAGGATGAGGATAATGTCAATAAAGCGCTGGAGGGAGAATTTGGCAATTCCCTTCTGGAACAGTTAAGCGCGGTTGATGGAATTACAGGACTTGGTTTCCATGAGGATGGCTGGAGAAATATCCTGACTAAAGATAAGACAATTAATACCGTAGATGATATGAAGGGCGTTCGTATGAGAACCATGCAGAATGAAGTTTGCGTGGCAACCTACGAAGCACTTGGTGCTACACCGGTTGCATTGGCATCTGGCGAGCAGTTCACAGGACTTCAGAATGGCGTTGTAGATGGAACAGACAATAGTGCATTATATGCAGTAGCAGATGGTTATATTGAGGTTGTTAATAATATCTGCGATATTCATCATTACTATTCCAGCGGTATCATTGTTGCTTCTTCAAAATGGTATGAGGGTTTAAGCGAAGAAGACCAGAAACTCGTGAAAGAGTCAGCTATAAAAGCAGGCGAAGAGCAGAGAGCTTGGTTCCTGGAAAATGACGAGGCAAAGATTGCTGAGTATGAAGAAAAAGGTTATACCGTAACACGTCCGACTGATATTGATGCATGGAAAGAAAAAGTTGCTCCGGTATATGATAAAATGTACGCGGCACATCCGACCTGGGAAGGTCTGGTTGAGATGGTTCGCGCAGCGAAATAAAGTACAATAATTTTTGAACTATCATGTACTCCCGGAGCCTGTTTTCGGGAGTACATTTACAAAGAGGGGAGAAAAATGGCAGGATTGATTGAAAAACTTCACAAGATTGGCGACGTGATCAATACGGTTGCCAGAGTTGCATTAGGGGTTACGTCAATTGCTTTATGTATCGCGGTAATCGGCCAGTTTATTTTGCGATGGTTTGGAGCTACGATGCCATGGGCAACGGAGTTCTCCTGTTATATCTTCGTTTGGACCACGATGCTTGGCAGTGCCGTAGCAAGCCGTCATCTGCTTCATATCGGTGTTGACATGGTAATTAACTTGTGCCATGGAAAAACACGTCAGTTTATGCTGGTTCTGGCGGATGTGATTTTATTATTTGCACTTGTTTTATTTACAATTTCAGGTTGGAACTATACAGTTGCACAGATTCCACATCTGGGAACGACGATCAAGGTTTCGCTGGCGCTCTTTTATGCAGCCCTTCCGGTCAGCGGTCTCATTATGATTTATTATACATTTGTGCAGCTTCTTGAAAATATATGTTACGGGGAAGCGAAAAAGATTCCTCTTCCGGGGGATGAAGAGTAGGAGGTCAATATGTTCAGCAGTATAATTTTATTTGGAAGCTTTTTCTTGTTTCTTGCATTAGGCGTTCCGATTGCTTTTGTATTGATCGTAGCGACGGTCTCCTATGCGCTTTTAAGTACCGGTGATGCCAACCTGGCGTTGGTTCCGCAGCGAATTATCTATGGTATTAATAGTTTTACCATGCTTTGTCTTCCATTCTTCGCTCTGGCAGGAAATATTATGAATCACGGCGGTATTACCATGCGTCTGGTTCGTTTCGCACAGGCATTCGTTGGACATATCAAGGGTGGTCTGGCGATGGTAGACATCCTGGTATGTATGATGTTTGGTACAGTTTCAGGCTCGGCGGTAGCTGGTACGGCGGCAGTTGGATGCCTGATGATTCCGGCAATGAAGGATGAAAAGTATGATCCGGCGTTTACAGCAGGTCTGACCGCGTGTGCATCCTGCTGCTGCCCGATTATCCCACCGAGTCTGGCATTCGTTATTTACGGTGCGGCAGCGAAGGTATCCGTTGGCGATATGTTTATCGCCGGAGTAGTACCGGGTATCCTGATGGGTATTATCATGATGCTGGTTGTTTATGTATTTGCAGTGAAACGTGATTTTTCAGCAGGTCCTAAGACAAGCTGGAAGGAAAAATGGGAAGCAACCAGACAGGCACTTCCATGTATCGGACTTCCGATCATCGTTGTTGGCGGTATCATGGGTGGTTTCTTTACTCCGACCGAGGCAGCGGCGGCAGCGGTTCTTTATTCCCTGATTTTGTCGGCATTTGTATACCGGACCGTTGGCTGGAAAGAGCTCTGGAAATCGATTATCGACAGCGCGATCGACAGTGGTACGGTTATGCTGATTGTCGGCGGCTGCTATCTGTTTGGATGGGTTATCTCCAATGAGAGATGGGCAGTTTCTGTAACGAATATGCTGGTTGGTCTTCATACTTCTTTAGCAGTGAAACTGTTACTGGTCAATCTGGTTCTTCTGGTTGTTGGTATGTTTATGGATAGTGCTCCGGCAATCATGCTGGTAGCGCCGATTCTGGCACCGGCGATGGCAAGCCTGGGCGTTGACCCGATTCAGACTGGTATGATTGTCTGCCTGAACCTGACCATCGGTCTGGCAACTCCGCCGGTAGGTGTCTGCTTATACACGGCAACCAATATTGCAAGATGTAAATTTGGAGATACGGTTCGAAATGCAATACCATTCCTGGTAGCGATGCTGGCAGCATTAGCGATTATTACGAATGTTCCGGTAGTATCCAGAATTCCATTTATTTTAATGGGACGATAGAAACGAGAGGGGACGTTGAAGTTGGACGTTCCCTTTTCCTTTACAAAAACACGAATCAAAAATGATGAATAAAAAACATGGAATGATTGATACAAAAAGGAGGACAAACCATGGAAAAACTACCCTGCAGTATCTTCAATGATGTACTCGGTCCGGTGATGCGCGGACCTTCCAGTTCCCATGTGGCGGGGGCGGCGCGGATCGCCTCCATGATCCGGCAATCTCTGGATGCACCGGTGAAAAAAGCGATTGTTGATTTTGATGTCAATGGTGCGCTGGCGGCATCGCACACGGGACACGGAACGGATATGGGATTTGCCAGCGGGCTTTTGAATATGGAGCTGGATGCGGCGTCTGTAGGGCTTCAGAATATCACAGGGCTTGCCTGCGATCCGGTCGGAAACCGTGTTGAATGGCCATGTCTCGGCAAAAATATCATGGGCGGAAGCAATGCGCTCGCCAGCGCCAATATGATTCTGGCAGGCTACGACAAGGTGATCCCGCTGGATGAGACGATCGGCGCGATCTATGAGATCGGTCTGTCGCTGCCGCTGGAACTGCGTTGTACCTTTGGTGGTCTTGGAAAGACAAAGACTGCCCGGGAGATTCTGAAGCGGTCTGACGCGCATTTTCCGGGGGAAGAGGCGCGGTAGGTGTAATTCAAAACATCGTGAAAGGACAGTTACAGTTTGTGTAAGGTGCGTACTGTAAGGTGGCATATCTTTTTAAGATCTGAAATAAAAATTGATTAAATAACTCTATAGAGATATAATATTAATAAAAATATCTCTATAGAGTTATTTTTATTAAAACGAATCTATTTTTTATATACCACATGTTTCTACTTGCTCCCATAATAGATAAGGAGGTTCCTCAGAATGAGAAAAATTTTATATCACGGTTCCTTGGAAATTATTTCTACTCCTATGTATGGTCAGGGAAAGGTCTATAATGACTACGGACAGGGCTTTTATTGTACGGAGAGTCTGGAGCTGGCGAAGGAGTGGTCGTGCGCCGAGCGGGAGGACGGCTATGTGAATCAGTATGAAATGGATGAAACCGGTCTTTTGATTTTAAATTTGATGGAGAAGCACTACAGCGTTCTTCATTGGCTGGCGATTTTGATGAAATACCGGAAAATCCGCCTTTCTTCGGCGGTCATGAAACGGGGAAGAGAGTGGCTGCTGGAACATTTCCTCCCGGATGTGGACGGATATGATGTGGTGATTGGGTACCGGGCGGATGATTCGTATTTTTCATTTGCAAGGGCGTTTGTAAATAATGAAATATCGTTAGAGCAGCTTTCGTATGCGATGCGGCTGGGAAAATTGGGAGAGCAGTATGTATTAAAGAGTCAGAAGGCATTTCAGGCGATACACTTTCTTTCTTATGAAGGAGTAGATTCAGTGGAATATTATGTAAAACGAAGAGCCAGGGATGAGCAAGCTAGAAATGCATACCGGAAAAAGGTGGAAGAGGATGATATCGACGGTATTTATATGCGGGATTTGATTCGAGGGGAGGTGTCGGCTGAGGATGAGCGCTTATGGGATTGAATATCTGGATGATGCGATGAGAAATCTGGGGGAAATGACAGATTATGCGGTCAATGCCTGTGGGATGGATCTGGAAGATTTTTGGAAATTGTTTCTTACAACCGGGTATGCAGAAAAATTTGGGGAAGGTGTACCAAGAGTAGTGAGCGGCTTTTCTGGAACGGAGCTTGCGGAGGAAGTGCTTCGAAAAGCGGGAAAAAAGGACGAACTGCCGGAACCGCAGGTAGAATTTACCTGTTCCAGAGAGTATTGGAGTGGCTGGATACTGGCGTATTATCAGTGGTACAGTGAGAAGAAATTTAAGGAAATTGAAGCAGGGCTTCCGGTCCGGGAGGTTGTGGAAATGTATCCGGCACTTCATGAAGCTCCGGAGGATAAATTTGTTGAGGCGGCAGACAGAATCATTCGAAGAAAAGAGCAGGGGAAAAACGCGTTGCGGCGGATCCGGAAGATGGCGGGATATACCCAAAAGGATCTTTCAGAGCAATCGGGGGTTACGCTGCGGAGTATTCAGCAGTATGAACAGGGAAAAAAGAAGATTCAAAAAGCATCCGCAGAAACCGTGCGTGCGCTTGCACGGTCACTGGGATGCCAGATGGAAGATTTGCTGTAATTGCGAAGGGATTGGACAGTTTCAATTTGCTATAGCGCCGTCGCCTTCGGCAGACTGAAAATAAATTCCGTCCCCACGCCCTCGGTGCTGACAACGTCGATATTTTCCCCATGTGCCTGAATAATCTCTTTGACAATCGCAAGCCCCAGCCCGGTGCCCTTTTTATCTTTTCCGCGCGATAAGTCGGTCTTGTAGAAACGTTCAAAGATTTTCTTCTGGCTGTCCTTCGGGATGCCGATGCCGGTGTCTTTGACGGAAATGAAGATTTTTTCATACCGGATGGAGGTCTGGATGTAAATGATCGAATCCTCGTGGCTGAATTTGATCGCGTTGTCGATCAGGTTGTAGAGAACCTGCTGGATTTTTCCGAGATCGGCGTAGACCATCTGGATGCTATCCGCAAAGGTCAGGTCAAACGTGATGCCTTTTGCGCTACACGTGCCCTCGAAGGTTGCGGCGGTATCCTTGATCGTCCGGTTGATATCGAAATTGGTTCGGGTTAAATAGCCCTTGCTGTCCAGAGAGTTGAGCGTCAGCATGCCCTGTGTCAGCTTGTTAAGGCGCTCGGTCTCGGAAATGACGATGTGCAGGTATTTGTGATAGAGTTCCTGCGGGATTGTGCCATCGAGAATTGCCTCGAGATAGCCTTTGATGGAAGTCAGAGGCGAGCGGAAATCGTGCGATACGTTCGCGATGAAATTGTGCTGGTACTGTTCCATTTCATTTAACTCGCTGGACATATAGTTTAATGTGCTGGCGAGATAGCCGATCTCGTCGTGGGTGGTAATCGGGATATTGTGTGCCAGGTTTCCGGCTGCATATTCATTGGCTGCGACCGTAATCTTTTTGAGCGGGAAATAGACCACTTTTGTAAAAACAAGAAGCACCACCAGGGATAGGAAGAACAGGATGATCGATGTTATGTAAATAATATTCAGAAATCCGTTCTGTTCCGCCTCAATGTTCTGGATTGGCATATGAATCACGATGTAGCCGTAGGTCTTCATATTGCCTGTGATCGGGGCGGAAACGGAGAGTACTTTGCTGTCAAACAGGTTGTAATACTGTCCGATGGAATAGAGCCGGTTGCCCTGTGCGGTCGGGTCGAAATCGTCGATTGCGATGCCGGTACGACTGTCGCTGCTGTCCGCAACGATGGTGCCCTCATGGTTCAGGATCCAGATATCCGATTGCAGATAGGCGGAAACCGCCTCGAGCTGTGGGTATGCCGAGTCGAGATTGATGGTTTTGCCCTCGTAGGCTTTGCTGCACCGATCGGCAATCATGGTCGCCTCGTCATACAGAACCTCCGATTCGCGTTCCACCAGATGGTGGTAGGTCATCTCAGATGAGATGGTCGCGATCGTGATGAATCCAAGCAGACCGAAGATGAGATAGCCGATCAGCAGTTTATAATAAAGAGAATGTGTGTAGTGGTTTGATTTCATGGTAAACCTCCGGTTACCTCTTCACGTAACAGTTCAGTTCCTTTACTAACAGTTACCGTTTTACCTCAAATTTATATCCAATCCCCCAGACGGTCGTCAGCGCCCACTTGTCGTTGCCCTTGATTTTTTCACGGAGCCGCTTGATATGGACATCTACCGTCCGCGTGTCGCCGATGTATTCATATCCCCAGATATGGTCGAGAAGTTGCTCCCTTGTGAATACCTGGTTTGGTGAGGACGCGAGGAAATAGAGCAGTTCCAGTTCCTTCGGCGGCAGCTCGATCGAGTGTCCGTTGTAAATGACGGAGTAGTTCGTCAGGTTGACGATGAGATCCGGATATTCGACAAAATTGCCATGCTGTTCGGTCACGGACGATGCAGGCATCTGCACCGGCAGCTGGTAGCGCCGCAGAACGGCTTTGACTCTGGCAACCAACTCTTTCGAATCGAATGGTTTGATCATGTAGTCATCGGCGCCCAGCTCCAGCCCCAGCACCTTATCAAAGATTTCGCCCTTGGCGGAGAGCATGATGATTGGCACCTGGGAGGTACTTCGCAGTTCCCGGCAGACCTGATAGCCGTCGATGCCCGGAAGCATCAGATCAAGGAGAATCAGGTTGGGCTGAAATTCGGGAAATACCCGGAGAGCTTCTTCCCCGTCTCCGACAATTTTCGTTTCAAAACATTCTTTCGTCAGGTAAAGTGAGATTAGTTCAGCAATGTTGTAGTCGTCATCTACGATGAGAATGCGCTGCTTTTCAGCCATGTTGATTCCTCCTGTTTTTTTGGATATTTGTAACTGTTCAGTACCTGAACAGTTATGGATATTTCTTATTTAAATGTCACGATTGTAACGCCTGTATCGCCTTCGCCAAACTCGCCAAGCCGGTATTCCTTGACATAGCTTAATTTCTTCAAGTGGCGGTGTACGCCCGCTTTCAAAGCGCCGGTTCCACGACCATGTACGACGCGGACCTGCGGAAGATGCGCCAGGTAGGCATCATCCAGGTATTTGTCGAGTACCGGGATCGCCTCATCGACGGTCATGCCAATCAGGTTGACCTCCGGCGATACGCTGAAGGACTTGGACATCTTGATCTTGCTGCTTCCGCTTCCGGATCCGCGGGAACCACCCGTATGCGTGCCGGAAAGTCCCGGTCCGGTGATGGATGCTTCCTCGACCATTTCCAGATCGCGGATATTGACGAGGGAGCGCAGAATTCCCATCTGTACATACAGATCGCCCTTGGCGTTCGGCAGGGAGCTGACGGTTCCCTTTAAATTCATCGAGAGAACGCGCACGGTATCGCCGAGACGCAGCTTTTTCGCGGAAACGGCTTTTTTCGGTGCGGCGGTTTTCTTAACTGCCAGTTTCTTGTCTACATCCTGGATCTTGCCGCGTAGCTTGGTCCGCTCAGCTTCCAGTTCTTTATTGACGCCGGAAGACTTGGCAAGCTTGTTGATGTTGCGGATCGTCTGATCGGCGGTGTCCTTCGCATCCTGAAGGATCTTCTGAGCTTCCTCGCGGGCTTTGGAAAGCATTTTTTCCTTCTGCTCGGAGAAACGTTCTTCCTTCTGCTGGAGGCGGTTCTTCAGCGTTTCAATCTCCTGTTTATAGGAGGCGATCTCTTCGCGCTCTTTTTCAATGGTCACGCGGCTGTTTTCCAGATTGGCAAGCAGATCCTCGAAGGATTCGTCCTTCTGCTCCATCTGGTTTTTCGCCTCGTCGATGATATAATCCGGCAGCCCCAGCTTGCGGGAAATGGCAAATGCATTACTTTTTCCTGGAATACCGATGAGCAGGCGGTAGGTCGGGCGGAGAGTCTCGACGTTGAACTCGCAGCAGGCATTTTCAACGCCTGGCGCGGTCAGCGCAAAGACTTTTAATTCGCTGTAATGCGTGGTTGCGATCGTCCGGCAGGTCATGTTGTGCAGGAAATTTAAAACCGCAATCGCCAGCGCCGCGCCCTCGGTCGGGTCGGTACCGGAACAGAGCTCATCGAAGAGACAGAGCGAATTGGCGTCCGCCTCATTTAAAATCGAAACGATATTCGTCATATGGGCGGAGAATGTACTCAGATTCTGCTCGATGCTCTGCTCATCGCCAATGTCGGCAAATACATTGTCAAAAACAGCCAACTCGGATCCCTCAAATGCCGGGATATGGAGTCCTGACTGCCCCATCAGGGTAAAGAGTCCGACGGTTTTTAAAGAAACGGTTTTACCACCCGTGTTTGGACCCGTCACAATCAGAAGGTCAAACGAATCGCCAACCCAGATGTTGATCGGAACGACCTGTTTCGGATTTAAGAGCGGATGGCGTCCGTCCTTGATATTGATATACCGTTTGTTGTTAAATTTCGGTTCCACGCAGTTATAGTGGCGGGAAAGAGCTGCCTTTGCGAAAATGAAATCGAGCTCTGCCAGAATCGAAAGATCCGAGAGGATCGCGTCGGTGTAAGGCATAAGCTGGCTGGAAAGAGCTGCCAGAACAAATTCAATTTCCCGTTTTTCCTGGATTTCCAGCTCGCGCAGTTCGTTGTTCAGCTTGACGATCGCGAGCGGCTCGATAAATACAGTCGAACCGGTTGAGGACTGGTCGTGCACCATGCCTGGTACCTGGGATTTATACTCAGCCTTGACCGGCAGGCAATAGCGCCCGTCGCGCATTGTGATGACGGCATCCTGTAAATAGGTCCGGCTGGAATTTAAAATAGAATTTAACTGGGTATGGACGCGTCCGCCCACGATCTTCATGGAGCGGCGCACTTTGGCAAGTCCCGGACTTGCGTCATCGCTGACCTCATCCTCGGATGGCAGGCAGCGCTTGATCTCATTGTTGACCGGCGTCAGCGGATCCAGGGCGCGGAAGCGCTCATCAAGGGAATCATCTGGAAATTCTTCGGATTTCTCATGGCGTCCGTAGCTCTGCGCGCGGGCAGCGACTGTCAGCAGGGAGCTGACAGCGAGAAGCTCCGGGATCCCCAGGGAACTTCCGATTTCCAGACGTTTCATGGAACCACGCACATCCTTCACGCCGCCGAAGGAGAGACTTCCCTTCATGCGGACGCGCGTCAGGGCATCGGTCGTCTCCGTCTGGCTCTGCCGGATCGTCCCCAGATCACAGGACGGCTGCAGTTCCCGGCACATCTGTTTTCCCATCTCCGTGGAGGCGTACTCCGTGAGCTGGTCGATGATCTTTGTATATTCGAGAGTTTTTAATGCTTTTTCATTCATGTTGTGGTAATCCTCTTAATTTAAATGGTGTTCACATGATACCGTGACCACTAAATTCGTGAAAGACCTCATTAAGTGGTCAGGTATAAGTTCTCACTAGACTCGAAAAGACCTCGTCAAGTGTTCACATTATATCACATTCCCCGCCGTCTAGCCAAGCATTCGCACTTTTTTCTTGCATAACCTTAAGAAGGAAAGTATAATTAGGATATGTTATGCAAAGGGGAAAGTGAAATGCCGGATTCAGAAGAACTTGAAAAAAAGGAAAAACGGGAATTCATGAGAGAAACGATAGTGAAGCCGCCGCTGACCAGAAAACAGATTGCGAAGCGGGTGGCTCTCTTTGTATGCGCGTCAGCCGCATTTGGAGGAGTCGCGGCGGTTTCGTTTGCGGCGGTAAAGCCGTTTGCGGATCGGTGTTTTCAGGAAAATGGGATGCAGGAGACATCCTCAGTCGAGTTTTCCAAGGACGATCCGGACTCTGTTTCGCCGTCGGACGGTGCAGATGCGGATATGACAGCGCAGCCGGAACAAATGGAGCAGGAGATTGATGAGGCGGTCAGCGAGGCGCTTTCCAGCTATCAGTTTTCCGCAGACAATTTTAATTCGATGACGTCGGTGCTGCGTGGAATCGGGGAACAGGGTGATAAGTCGATCGTGACGGTCAGCTCCGGCAAACAGGATACGGATATATTTGGAAACCCGGTGGAAAATACGGGTGATTATGCAGGTGCAGTCATCGCGGAGAGTGATGGAGAATTTCTGATCTTTACTTACGCCGATGCGGTGCGGGCAGCAGATTCGATCAATGTGAGATTTTCGGATGGAACGAAGATCGCTGGTACAGTGCGCCAGATTGACGAAGTGCTCGGAATGGCAGTTGTGGCGGTGCCGTCCGGCAATCTGCCGGAAGAAGAGCGGAAAAAGGTGCAGGTGCTTTCACTTGCCAATTCATATACGGTCAAGGCAGGCGATGTCCTCGTAGGTATCGGCGGTCCGTCCGGACAGGTGCATTCGCTTTCGTTCGGAACGGTATCCTACGTGGCGCGCAATGTGCAGATTACAGATGGACTGACGCGGATCCTGTATGCGGATATCAGCAGCAATTCGCAGACGGGTACCTTTTTGATCAATACAGCCGGAGAGATGGTCGGCTGGACATCGGAGTCCTGCCGCAGCGAGAGCTGTACGGATCGGACGGCGGCGTACACCATTTCCAGCTACAAGCCGATTCTGGAGCGGCTGACGAATGGCGCTTCGGCGGCATATCTGGGCATCCTGGGACAGGATGTGAGCCGTGCGATGCAGGGGAGCGGCATTCCGGCGGGCGTTTACGTGACGGAGGCAGTCTCCGGCAGCCCGGCATATGACGCTGGCATCCAGCCCGGCGATATTATTGTGAAATTTGGCACAAAGGAGATCGGAAGTTTCAAAGATCTCCAGGCGCAGATTGAAAATTCCGCGAGCGGCGTGTCTGTATCGGTAAATGTGATGCGGAAAGGGCGCGACGGATACACGGAAATTCCATTTTTGGTATCTCTGCGCGCCAGATAGAAATTCAGGAGGATATAGGCAGAATGAGATATATTGAACAGTTCCGGGAAGGAATGAGAGTCTCGGACGTATATTTATGTAAGACGAAACAGCACGCGGTGACGAAAAACGGAAAAGAGTACGCTTCCGTGCTGCTTCAGGATAAAACAGGCACGGTAGACTGCAAAATCTGGGATTTAAGTTCCCCGGGCATCAATGATTTTGAGCCGCTGCAGTACGTCTATGTGGACGGCGATGTGACGGTCTTCCAGGGTTCCAACCAGTTAAATATTAAGCGCATACGCAAGGCGGACGAGGGCGAGTATCAGGAAAGCGATTACCTTCCGGTCAGCTCAAAGGATATCAAGATAATGTATCAGGAGCTGACGGCTCTGGTGCAGTCTTTCCAGAATCCGTACCTGAAAAAGCTGGCATCCAGCTATTTCCTGGAAGATAAGGCATTTGTGAAGAAATTCTGCTTCCATTCGGCGGCGAAGAGTGTGCATCATGGTTTTGTGGGCGGACTTTTGGAACATACGTTAAGTGTTATGAAACTCTGTGATTTCTACACGAAGTCATATCCGGCGCTGAACCGCGATCTGCTTCTGACGGCGGCGCTGTTCCACGACATCGGAAAAGTGCAGGAATTATCCGCATTTCCGGAAAATGATTATACGGACGACGGTCAGCTCTTAGGTCATATCGTGATCGGCACGATGATGGTTGCAGACCGTATTAAGGAGATTCCGGGATTCCCGGCAAAGACAGCGGCGGAGTTAAAGCACTGCATCCTTGCGCACCACGGCGAATTAGAGTACGGTTCCCCGAAGAAACCGGCGCTTCTGGAGGCGCTGGCATTGAATTTCGCGGACAATACCGATGCGAAGATGGAGACGATGCTGGAAGTCTTAAAGAGCGGCGGGGAGAATCCGGGCTGGCTCGGATATAACCGTTTCCTGGAGACGAATGTGAGAAAGACGACGCCGACGGAATAATAATAAGATAACAGACATCTAAAATGAGTCTAAATATATATAAGAAAAAGAAAACAGCGCTGCACAAGCAGATGCTGCCTTGCAGAAGCGGGGGAACGAAAAATAGGAATCAGGACTCACCACCTAAAGAGGTGGGAGCCTTCTCGTTTCATAGGAAATTGCGTCCTATGAAATAAAAAACGCTCCGTGAGGATGCGCACTCGCGCGAAGAAGAAACATGTCGCAAGCGACCGCGCTCGGCACAAGAATGTGTCAAGGCACATTCTTTTTTAACTGAGATAAATAAGAAAAATGGAGAAGGATACCAGGAAGGTACAGCGGTTCAGCAGGGATCGCACTTTTCTGATATCCTTTTGTTTCATAAAGAAAAATATAGGGGTACAACAGAAAATATGAAAAAACGAGAAAATACAGGCAAAATCATTGGAAAGGTGTTCGGAGAAGCCAGAGCGCTTGGCGTCACTGCCTTAGCGGCGGCAGTCATGCTTTCCGGATGCGGAAACGCTGGAAATCAGGCGCAGAAAGGCGGTTCCGGCGCAGAACAGACAGAAAATGTTGAAAACGGCGAAAATGCAGCGGAAAATACCCAAACAAGCGTTATTATCGCGATGCCGCCGACTTCAGAGCCGGAGGCGGGCTTTGATCCGGCATATGGCTGGGGCGCGGGCGAGCATATGCATGAACCGCTGATCCAGAGCACCCTGACGGTGACAGAAACAGATTTGAGTATCGGGTATGATCTGGCGACGGATGTGGAGACCTCCGAGGATGGAATGACATGGACGGTGACGATCCGCGACGATGCGAAATTCACGGATGGCGAGACGCTGACCGCGGAGGATGTGGCATTCACTTATAACACATTGAAAGAGACGAGTTCCGTCAACGATTTTTCAATGCTGAAACAGGCGGAGGCGATCGATGATGTGACGGTTGTGTTTGAGATGGAACGCCCGTTTGCTATCTGGTCATACACGATGGCGGTGACGGGAATTGTGCCGGAGCATGCATATGGAACGGATTACGGCACACATCCGATCGGTTCCGGGCGATATATCCTGAAACAGTGGGACAAGGGGCAGCAGGTGATTCTGGAAGCCAACCCGGATTATTATGGGGATGCGCCGAAGATGCGGCAGGTCACGATTCTCTTTATGGAAGAGGATGCGGCATTTGCGGCGGTGCGCGCCGGGCAGGTGGATGTGGCGTACACGGCGGCGTCCTATGCAGACCAGTCGGTTCCAGAATTCAGTCTTTTGGATTGTGAGACGGTGGACAACCGTGGATTTAACCTCCCGGCGGTGCCGGAGACGGTACGGGAGGATGGCGTAAAAATCGGCAATGATTTTACCGCGGATGTGCAGGTGCGCCGGGCGATCAACCTGGCGATTGACCGGCAGGAAATGATCGATCATGTGTTAAATGGTTACGGCAGCCCGGCATATAGTGTCTGTGACAAGATGCCGTGGTACAACGATGAAATGGAGAACATTTCCTATGATGTGGAGAAGGCGGAAGAGATACTGGATGCGGCGGGATGGAAGAAAAATGCCGACGGCATCCGCGAAAAGGGTGGAGTGAAAGCCATTCTGGAATTTCTCTATCCGACCGGGGATTCGGTGCGTCAGGCGCTGGCAGCCGATACGGCGCAGCAGTTAAAAGAGATTGGAATTGACACATCGATCCGCGGCACCGGCTGGGATACTGCGTATGACGAGGCACAGTCGCAGCCGCTTCTCTGGGGCTGGGGCGCGCACACGCCGATGGAATTTTATAATATTTACCATACAAAGGCAGATACGGGGCTGGCAGAATATTCGCCGTATGCGAATGAGACCGTGGACGCTTATATGGATGAGGCCCTGGTAGCACCGGATCTGGAAAGTTCGTATGAATTGTGGAAAAAGGCGCAGTGGGACGGCGAGACGGGCGTTTCAGCCGAGGGTGATCTTCCGTGGATCTGGCTGGTGAATGTCGATCATCTGTACTGGGTGAGAGACGGGCTTCATGTCGCAGAGCAGAAGGTGCATCCGCACGGTCACGGCTGGTCCATCGTCAACAATGTCGATCGGTGGTACTATGAGTAGGATGAAATGGTTTGGGCGCAGTCTGCTGCACCTGATTCTGCTGCTTTTGGCAGTCAGTCTGGTATCGTTTCTGCTGGTGTCGATGTCTCCGGTCGATCCGCTGCAGACGAATGTCGGGCAGACGGCGCTCGGCTCGATGGCGCCGGAGCAGATCGAGAAGCTGCAGGCGTACTGGGGCGTTGGTGTGCCGGTCTGGAAGCGCTTCTTTAACTGGATTTCGGGCATCTGTCATGGTGATTTTGGCATTTCCCTTCTGTACCGCAGACCGGTGCTGGAGGTGATCGCGGAAAAGGCGTCTGCGTCAGTGTGGCTCCTTCTGTCTGCGTGGCTGTTTTCGGGAATCGTGGGGATATTTTTAGGAATTGCAGCGGCGGCAAAACGGGGCAAGTGGGCGGATCGCCTGATTACGGGCTATTGCATCGTGATCGCGGGAACGCCGTCCTTCTGGCTGGCGCTGGTGCTGCTGCTTCTCTTTACAGTGCAGCTTCCCATCTTCCCAATCGGGTTCAGTGTCCCGGTGGGAATGGCGGCGGACGAGGTCAGCCTGGCGGATCGCCTGTATCACGCATTTCTGCCGGCGTGTACGCTGGGACTGACAGGGATTTCTTCGATTGCGATGCACACGCGCGAAAAAGTGATTGAGATTCTGGAAAGTGATTACGTACTCTATGCGCGGGCGCGGGGCGAGAGCGGCTGGCGGCTGATTTTTCGGCATGGACTCCGCAACCTGCTTCTCCCGGTAATTACGCTGCAATTTGGCTCGATCAGCGAGATTTTCGGTGGTTCGGTGCTGGTGGAACAGGTCTTTTCCTATCCGGGACTCGGACAGGCGGCGGTCACGGCGGGTCTGGGAAGCGATATCCCGCTTCTGATGGGAATTACACTCATCAGTGCCGTGCTTGTATTTGCAGGAAATGCAGCGGCGGATGGGCTGTACCGGCTGGTCGATCCGAGACTTAGGAAAGGAGGCAGGGCATGAGAAAGAAAACACTCTGGCTGCTGGGAATTTCCCTCCTTTTCTTGATTCTGGTGACAGTGCTTGGAACCGTCTGGGAGGATGCCGCACAGCAGGTCGATTTTGCGAGAAAAAACCTGCCTCCGGGAACCGGCGGGCTGTTTGGAACCGACTGGATGGGGCGGGATATGCTGAAACGGACGGTTGCTGGGCTTTCTTTAAGCATCCGGCTGGGGCTTCTGACCGCGGCGATCAGCGCCGCGGTGGCATTGGCGCTTGCATTGCTGGCGTCGCTTGGCGGGGGACTGATGGATTCATTGGTATGCGGGCTGATTAATCTGGTAATGGGAATCCCGCACATGCTTCTCCTGATCCTGATTTCCTACAGTCTGGGAAAGGGATTCCGGGGTGTAGCAGCCGGGATTGCCCTGACGCACTGGGCGTCGCTGGCGAGGCTTTTGCGGGCGGAAATCTTACAGATCCGGGAAAGTCCGTATGTGCAGATCTCCGAAAAACTGGGGAAAAAGCCCTGGTGGATTGCCTGGAACCACATCGTCCCGCAGGTATCGCGGCAATTTGTGACCGGGTTAATTCTTCTCTTTCCCCATGCGATTCTTCATGAGGCTGGCGTGACCTTTCTGGGCTTCGGTCTTTCCTCCGAGCAACCGGCGATCGGTGTTATTTTATCCGAGAGTATGTCGTACCTGATTACCGGAAAATGGTGGCTGGCGCTCTTTCCGGGCGCGGCACTGGTGCTGGTAACGCTGGGATTTCAGGCGATCGGGCAGAGCCTGGGGCGGCTGATGGATCCGGGGAGCGTGCATGAGTAGAGGATGCTGGGAATGAGGCAGAAAAACATATATTTTGATAAAATGATGCGATTAAGACAAAAACAATCAAAAACGATGCGGCTATCAGATTTGGAACAGACAGACGTTATCAAAGAACGGAGATTGCGTGAAAATTGTGATTCTATGGAAAAGCCGATATTGAAAATTCAAAATCTAAACTTATATTTTACGCAGTACGCGCGTGGGCTTAGACGGCGCGAACTCCATCCGCTCCGCGACCTTTCCTGCAAACTTTTCAGTGGGGAGCTGACGGCGGTGGTCGGGGCGAGTGGTTCGGGAAAAAGCCTGCTGGCGCACGCGATTCTGGGGATCTTGCCGTACAACTGCCGGATGGAAGGAAAAATTTCCTATCAGGGAGAGGTTCTGGATGAGACGCGGCTTGCCGGGCTGCGGGGCAATGGGATTTCCCTGATTCCGCAGGGGGTTTCCTACCTCGATCCGTTGATGCGGGTCGGGGATCAGATCTGCGGCGGCAGAAAAGATGAAGCGACGCGGGCAAAATGCCGCCAGCTTTTGAAGCGGTACGGGCTGGATGAATCAGTGGAAAAATGTTATCCATTTGAGCTGTCGGGCGGCATGGCGCGGCGCGTACTGATGGCAGCGGCACTGATGCAGGAGCCGAGGTTGATTGTGGCGGATGAACCGACACCGGGGCTGGAGGCGATGACCGCGCGCCATGTGATCCGTCATTTAAAAGAGATGGCACAGGACGGGGCAGCGGTGCTTTTGATTACTCATGATCTGGAACTGGCGATTGAGATGGTGGACCGGATTCTGGTGTTTTATGACGGGACGATTCTGGAGGAAGTAAAGCCGGAGAACTTCCGGGAGGGACGGAATCTGAAAGAGCCATACACGCAGGCGCTCTACCGGGCGCTGCCGGAACATGAATTTTTTGGAGGAGAATGAGATGTCACTAAAGGCAGAAAACCTATCTTTTTCGTATGAAAATGGAGGGCGCCACGTGCTGACGCGTATTTCCCTGAAAATTGAGCTAGGAGAGCGCGTGGGTCTGGTGGCGCCGAGCGGATATGGAAAAACGACGCTGTGCCGCCTGCTGGCGGGATATGAGAGACCGGAGGCGGGAACGGTAGAGATTGATAGCATACCGATTGAGAATATCCGGGGCTGTATGCCGGTGCAGTTAATCTGGCAGCACCCGGAGCAGGCGATCAACCCGCGCTGGCGGATGCGCCAGGTTCTCAGTGAGGGCGGTCAGGTGGATGAGGAGAGCCGGGGACGGCTTGGCATCCGGGAAGAATGGCTGGATCGTTTTCCATCGGAGCTTTCCGGCGGCGAACTGCAGCGGTTCTGTATTGCCAGAGCGCTGGCGGCAAATCCGCGGTATTTGCTGGCGGATGAGATCACCGCGATGTTTGACGCAGTGACCCAGAGCCAGATCTGGCAGGCGCTTTTGCATGAGGCAAAGGAGCGGGAGCTGGGAATGGTGATTGTGAGCCATTCGGAATCTCTTTTGAAGCGGATTTGCACGCGGCGGATTGATTTGAAGGCATTGCAGGAAAAGATGGCAGCAGTTTAGCCGGTTCATATATTGACAGAGAAAATCGGGATTGACCGAGCTCATAAGAGCGAGGGATGCTTCTTGTCCAAAGGACAAGAAGATGGGCGATAGTAAGAGATTAATAATTCGGGATTTGGTAAGGAGGAGGAAAAATGGATGTTCGGAAGCTGTTGGAAGAGGTAAAACGGGGGGATACGAGTATTGAGGAAGCGGAGAATGCGTTCAAGAATCTTCCTTACGAAGATTTAGGGTATGCGAAGCTGGATCTGCACCGGAAATTGCGTTCGGGATTCCCAGAGACGGTGTTCTGCCAAGGAAAGCCGGATGCCTATCTGGCGGATATTTTCGAGACGCTGTACCGGGAAAATGGGGAAGTACTCGGAACGCGGGCGACGCCAGAGCAGTGGAATCTAGTGCGGGCGCGCATCCCGGAGATAGAATACGATCCGGTTTCAAAAATTTTGCAGGCGAGAAAATCATCGGAGACACCGTGGAAGCTGGAAGGGCTGGTGGCAGTCTGCACAGGCGGAACCGCGGATATCCCGGTTGCGGAGGAAGCTGCCAAAACGGTAGAATTTTTCGGCTGCCGCGTGGAGCGCTACTATGATATAGGGGTGGCGGGCATCCATCGCCTTTTATCCAAACGCGAGGCGATTGCGCGGGCAAACTGCGTGATTGCGGTGGCGGGAATGGAAGGCGCGCTTGGCACAGTTGTCGCCGGGCTGGTGGAAAATCCGGTCATTGCGGTTCCGACCTCGGTCGGCTATGGTGCAAGTTTTCATGGACTGTCGGCATTGATCACGATGATTAATTCCTGTGCGAACGGCATTTCGGTTGTAAATATAGATAACGGCTACGGCGCAGCATATCTGGCGGCGCAGATCAACCGCCTGGCGGTGCGGGAGCCGAAGAAGACGGCAGAGTGATAGTGGTTTGTGATAATTGCATAAAAGCGAAAAACGGAAATGTATCAATAAAATGAGAAAAGTAGAGGGAGAAGTAAAAATGGATGAGAAAATCTTATATCTGGATTGTGCGTCTGGAATCAGTGGAGATATGACGGTTGGCGCACTGTTGGATCTTGGAGCAAGCCGGGAAAAACTGGTACAGGCACTGGACAGTCTGGGCGTGTCCGGGTATCATCTGCATTTTGGGCGGACGAAGAAATGTGGAATCGATGCGTATGATTTCGATGTACATTTAGAGGAAGAAGAGCATCATCACGACCACGAACATCATCACGATCATGAACACACTCACGACCATGAGCATCATCACGATCATGAACACACTCACGACCATGAGCACAGCCATGATCACGCTCACACCCACGATCATATGCATCCTCACGTCCACCGCAACATTCATGACATTTTCGAGATCATCGATCGTCTGGATGCATCTGACCGCGTTAAAAACCTGGCGCGCCGGATGTTTGAGATTGTAGCGGGGGCAGAGTCGAAAGCACACGGAATCCCGGTCAGCGAGGTTCATTTCCATGAAGTTGGTGCAATTGACTCGATTGTGGATGTTATCAGTGCGGCATTCTGCCTGGAGGATCTGGGAATCCACCGCGTGGTGATATCGCCGCTTTCCGAAGGTCATGGATTCGCACGCTGCCAGCACGGTTTAATGCCGGTTCCGGTTCCGGCGACGGCAAATATCGCAGCGGCACAGGGCTTGGAACTGACGCTTCGGGATGTCGAAGGAGAGATGGTAACGCCGACCGGCGCGGCGATCGCGGCGGCATTCCGGACAGAAGCGGCGCTTCCGAAGAAGTACCAGATCGAAAAGATCGGTATCGGCGCCGGAAATAAGGATTTCGCGCACGCGAATATCCTGCGGGCGATGCTTCTGACGGATAAAACGGTGGAAGCAGAAACCAGAAAAGACGGTCACGACGAGAGCTCCATGTGGGTCATGGAGGCAAACCTGGACGACTGCACCGGCGAGGCGCTGGGATATGCGATGGAGGTGCTTCTGGAAGCGGGCGCCAGAGATGTGTGGTACACACCGGCATATATGAAGAAAAACCGTCCGGCGTATGTGCTTCATGTACTGACAGCGGCAGAAAAACGGGAAGAGTTAGAACAGCTTGTCTTCTCCTGTACGACCACGATCGGTGTGCGCCGTTATCCAGTAGAGAGGACGATACTGCCACGGGAAGTAAAGGAGATCCAGACCCGTTACGGGGCAGCAAAGGTAAAAATCTGCAAGCGCGGCGGCGTGGATACGTGCTATCCGGAGTATGAGAGCGTGCGCGCGATCTGCCGGGAGACAGGGAAGCGCTTCATGGAAGTATTCCACGGAGTAATGGAAGACGGAAGTATTAGTTTACAGTAAGCACTTTTGAGATTGAAAAACGGCACAGTGCATTCTCGTTAGATAATTAAGAGGAGAATCAAGAACCATGGAAAATAAACCAATGATATCAGAGACAGAAAAAAGAGAAGCTTTAAAACAGTTCATGGCAGAAAAAGCGAAAGCACCGGTCTGTGTCGCCTTTTCGGGCGGTGTGGACAGCAGCCTGATTCTCAAGCTGGCGTGTGATACGGCGAAGAAGACGGGAATGCCGGTTTATGCCGTGACATTTCACACCATGCTGCACCCAGCCTGTGATCTGGAGATCGCGGAGCGGGTGGCAAAGGAGCTGGGCGCGATCCATAAAATTATCCAGGTCAATGAGATGGAGCTGGAAGCCATCCGGACGAATCCGGTCAACCGCTGTTATATCTGCAAACACCACCTGTTCGCGACACTTCTGGATTTTGCAAAAGAAGAGGGGATTCCGTGCGTGATGGACGGAACCAATGAGAGCGACCTGCATGTGTACCGCCCGGGTATCCAGGCACTCCGTGAGCTGGGTGTCGTCAGTCCACTTGCACAGTGCGGACTGGAGAAAAAGGATGTCAAGGCATTTGCGGCTGACTTAGGAATTTCCGTTGCATCCCGTCCGTCCATGCCATGTATGGCGACCCGACTTCCATATGGAACTTCCTTTGACATGGAAGCTTTGAAGCGGATTGAGAAAGGCGAAGATTATCTTCGAAGCGTGTTTGGCGGAAATGTGCGCCTGCGCCTGCATGGCGATATTGTCCGGATCGAGGTGGATGCGGATAAATTTGAAAAAGCGATTGCCGAGCGGGAGACGATCTGTAGGACATTAAAAGAAATGGGATTTCTGTACATTACACTCGATCTGGAAGGTTTCCGGTCGGGAAGTATGGATATAGTGGAGAAACTCAACGCGCTGATCGGGAAATGAATGTAAAGGAGATGGAAATCCCATGCAGGAAGAATGTATTGTCTGTAAAGCACCTCTTATTTATCTGGAACAGGATGAATGGATGGAGTGCGAATTATGTCATAAAAAAGAATTGAGCAAGACCAGATGCCAGAACGGGCATTATGTTTGTAATGATTGTCATACGAAGGGACTGGACACCATTCTTTCCCTGTGTATAGACGAAACATCCAGAAATCCGATCGAGATTGTCCGGAAGATGATGGATGCACCGTTTTGCCATATGCATGGACCGGAGCATCATGTCATGGTGGGAGCGGCGCTGCTTACTGCATATAAAAATGCGGGAGGTGCTATTAATCTGCGGGAATCTGTGATGGAAATGCTGAACCGTGGGAAAGCCGTTCCAGGAGGAACCTGCGGATTCTGGGGTGCCTGCGGAGCGGGAATCAGCGCAGGTATGTTTGTATCTATCTTGTCTGGGGCGACGCCACTGACGGAGGAATCCTGGGGACTTTCGAATCAGATGACATCAAAAGCACTGGAAACGATTTCGCGCACCGGCGGTCCGAGGTGTTGTAAAAGAGATTCTTATCTGGCGATTCTGGCGGCGGTTGATTTTGTAAAAACGCATTTTGGAATCGAAATGGAATGCACAGAAGTCCAGTGTACGCATTGTGCTCAGAACAATCAGTGTATTGGCAAGCGCTGTCCATTTTGGCGATTTGATGATAGTATTTGACTATAAATGGATAAACGGAGATAATAAAGCTGCGATATAATTAGATTGTGCGAGATGGGATTGCAGTTTGCATAATGTGTGAACTGTGATGAGAGAGCAATTTCTCGTGTAATAGGAAATTTCCTGGAATTCCCTATTACACAAAAAGGCACATCCTTTTTTACGTGGAAAAATCGGAATTGACCGAGCTCTTTGAGCGAGGGATACTTCTTGTCCGAAGGGCAAGAAGGTGGGCGTAAAAAAGATTAGAACAATCGGGATTTATCAGAAAATGAGGAATAGTTGAAAATGGAGGCGCTATAATAACATGAAGATTGAAGGGAACCAGAAAGAACTGGATGCAATGGTAGAATTTCATAAGGGAAACCGTGTCGAGGGGTTGAGACTGCAAGAAGAATTTGCAGCGGAATTTCGTAAGGAGTATAAAGACAAAGATCACTGTCCTTGCCTGAAAGCCTGTCGTTATCACGGAAACTGTAAGGAATGTGTAGCAATCCACAGAGCGCATCAGGAACATGTTCCTAATTGTATGCGACCATTGATTAATAAAAAATTGAAATTGATGTCAGAATTAACAGAGCATACCTTGGCAAATGAAATAGAAGCTCCACATGAGATTTTAAGAAAATAGGCAAGTCAAATTCAAGTTTGAAAAATTGAGAAATCGTAAAATTGAAGAAAAAGAATGCACAGTTCTTAGCATATCGGGAACTGTGCATTTCTGTAAATAAATACTTTTAATTAGCCGATTACGGCATCCTCTGCTGTAAAATGTTCCAGAGAATTTTCTTTTACCTGAATGCAGATATAAGTAATTCCAGAAATATCGGATGCAAAAAACTGACGCTTTGCAGTAGGTGCGATTTTTAGCCAGTCTCCAGTTGAAAGACTGATTTCTTCTCCATCAATTATGGCTTTGCCGTTACCTGAAAGAATTCCATAGATTTCTTCATTTTCTTTATGAGAATGAACAAATGGGACATTTGCTCCTGCAGGTAGTTCGTTTAAACTGATTTCTGCACCTGTTAAAGACAACTTTTCATGCAGCTCAATTCGGTTTTCCTTTCCAATAGTTGTTTTTGTGTAATTTGCCATAATAACCTCCATAGTTAATTTGTAGTTTCTGGTTGCTTGGTATTAGTATAGTGTGAGACACATACAAAAACAAGTACGCACCTTTTTGTAACTGTACACTCAAAAATGAATGTGTTACAATAGACTCGGAGGTGAGAATTATGCGAGCAAAAGAAGAATTACCGGAATGCCCAGTTGCAACAGCAGTATCTCTTATCGGAGGAAAATGGAAACTGCTGATTTTGCGTAACTTAAAAGAGCGTCCATGGAGATTCAATGAGCTACAACGAAGTATAGATGGTATTTCACAAAAGGTTTTGACAGATAGTTTAAGACAAATGATGAGTGATGGGCTGGCATATCGCCACGATTACCATGAGCAGCCACCGAGAGTTGAATACGGCTTAACGGAACTCGGAACAAAAATGCTTCCAATTGTTAATTCACTTGCTGACTTTGGTAACTACTATAAATCAATTATTGAACAGAATTAAGGACGTTAGTATTTGAAAAAGCTTGAACAATTCCAGTTTGAAGAATTGAAAAAAACGGAATTTACCTATTAAGACATATAAACTCTTGACAATAAAACTCCTATATAGTATGTTTTTAATAAACTACTATATAGGAGCTTTTGCATGAAAACAAATGGCGGATTTCTTGTCACCAAAATAAAACAGCTTGGTGACCGGATTTTTGAGAAGATTCTCAGCGAAAAAAATATCGATGCGTTTAATGGAGCCCAAGGGCGTATTCTTTATGTGCTGTGGCAGGAGGATGGAATCTCGATCAGGTCACTCTCGGTCAAATGCGGATTAGCGATAACATCTCTTACGACGATGCTGGAAAGAATGGAAAATCAAGGACTGATAAGCCGTGTTCAGTCTGAAACGGACAAAAGGAAAACACTCCTGTTTCTGACTGAGAAAGCACATGCCTTAAAGGGCGAGTACGATTCTGTATCTGATGAGATGGGCAGCATTTACTACAAGGGTTTTTCAGAGGAAGAAATTACCCGGTTTGAGGAATGCCTCGACCGCATCAGAAAGAATCTTGAGGAGTGGCAGAAGTCATGAGTATTTGTATCAAAGATCAGATTCAGAACATGAATCTCGTCATCGGCTGCACAGTGGGGTGTACATATTGCTATGCCCGCAACAACGTGAAACGCTGGCATATGATTGATGACTTCGCTGACTCTGAATTCTTTCCGAGTAAGCTCAAGATGATGGAAAAGAAACGTCCGCAGAACTTTCTTCTTACCGGAATGAGCGATCTCTCCGGATGGAAGCCGGAATGGAGAGACGAGGTATTTGCAAAGATCCGTGAAAATCCACAGCATCAGTTCCTGTTCCTTACCAAGCGACCTGATTTGCTGGATTTTGATACCGATCTGGAAAACGCATGGTTTGGCGTTACGGTGACGAGGAAAGCAGAACTGTGGCGTATCGACGCCCTTCGGAAAAACGTCAGAGCAAAACATTACCATGTTACCTTTGAGCCGTTATTCGACGATCCCGGCACAGTTGACCTTTCCGGAATCAATTGGATCGTTGTCGGCACCATGACCGGAGCTCAGAGCAGGAAGATTCATACGGAGCCGGAATGGGCATGGTCTCTGGCGGACCAGGCACATAAGCTCGGCATTCCGGTGTTTATGAAGGAAGACCTTGTCCCTATCATAGGGGATGAAAATATGATTCAGGAAATGCCGGAAGAATTTAATAAAGTGTTAGAGGTACAGAAATCATGGAAGAAGTAATAAATGGAATCCTCATTCGTGAGGTGGAAACAAAGAACATCATGACTAAGTCTAGTCTGCCGGTAGGCGGTTACTCGGTCAATCCCTATGTGGGCTGTACACATGCCTGCAAGTATTGCTATGCTTCTTTTATGAAGCGCTTTACCGGGCACAAGGAGGAATGGGGCACTTTCCTTGATGTGAAGCATTGGCTGGAAATTAAAAATCCGAAGAAATATGCCGGACAGCGGGTGGTCATCGGTTCTGTGACAGATGGCTACAATCCACAGGAGGAGCAATTCGGGAATACCAGAAAACTTCTGGAGCAGCTGATCGGCAGTGACGCAGATATTCTGATCTGCACAAAGTCGGATCTTGTGGTACGGGATATTGATCTGCTGAAGAAGCTTGGACGTGTAACCGTTTCATGGTCGATCAACACACTAGATGAAAATTTCAAGAACGATATGGACTCTGCTTCGAGCATTGAGCGCCGTATCTCTGCTATGAAGCAGGTATATGAAGCCGGTATCCGTACAGTCTGTTTCGTATCCCCGGTATTCCCCGGTATCACGGATTTTGAAGCAATCTTTGAGCGGGTAAAGGATCAGTGCGATCTGTTCTGGCTCGAAAATCTCAATCTTCGAGGCGGTTTCAAAAAGACAATTATGGATTATATCGCCGGAAAATATCCTGATCTTGTACCACTTTACGACGAGATCTATAACAAGCATAACCGCAGCTACTTTGAAGCACTTGAAGTAAAAGCTGAGAAAATGGCTAAGAAGTATGATTGTGCCTTTGTGGATAATGAAATGCCTTATGGCAGAGTCCCGCAGGGACATCCGGTGATCGTAGATTATTTCTATCATGAGGAAATCCGTGGGACAGAGAATACCGGAAAAAGAAATCGCTAACTTCCAGCTTGGTTATAAGATCGGATTTATCAATGATGCTGAGATATGGTTACTCATGTTAAAATAACGCAATACCTCTGTTATATATAATGAGGATGAAATAGACGAGTTGATTCTGCTGATACGCGATAGCTTTATTCTGGCTTTTACGGTTCTTAAAGATACACTTGTGAAGAAGCTGGAGGAAGCAGAAAGCGATTGGATGTAAAAAAGCAGTCGATAACCTTGGGGGGAGTCCGCGGTGAAGGATAAAACAGTATATACATGTACATATAAATCAAAGTTAGGCGATATTCTGCTGGCGGCAGACGCGATCGGACTCACGGGTCTGTGGTTTGAGGGGCAGAAGTATTTTGCAAATACACTTCCAGACGGAGTTATTTCACAGGAAACCCTAATTTTAACAGAGGCAAAGAGATGGCTGGATATTTATTTTTCTGGCAAAGAACCGGACTTTATTCCGCCGCTGCATCCGACTGGCTCCGCATTTCGACAGGCGGTGTGGCAGATTTTATTGCAAATTCCGTATGGACAGACGACTACCTATGGGGAGATTGCAAAAAAGCTGGCGAAGATGCAGAATGCGTCCCATATGTCCGCGCAGGCGGTAGGCGGTGCAGTGGGGCATAACGAGATTTCCATTATCATCCCATGCCACCGTGTGGTGGGAACGAATGGAAGCCTGACCGGGTATGCGGGTGGAATTGATAAGAAAGTGGAACTGCTTACGCTGGAACATACCGATATGAGTCGTTTTTTTGCGCCGAAGAAAGGAACGGCGCTTTAGTCATTTAGGTGTAATTTTGACTGTGATATTAATTTTCATTTAATTATATCCGTGTAGTTTCTCATCTTTCGTAAGTTTGTAAAGTATCTCCTGCTTTTTCATATACGTAACAAATAGATTTATAAGTACTGTGTTCATAATATTACCCCCTGCATTATGTTTCCATGGAAACAAGTATACCATCGCCTTGTTTCCTTGTTAACAAATTTGATAATAACGATATAGGATATTTTCATCAGAATATTTTTCTTATTTCAAAGATTGCGAAGTTTCACAGGCAGGCGGGGATGTTATTTACAGAAATCCAGATGGAATACAAATGCCAGGACCGCTCCTGGAAGACGATGATTGTGCGTGCCTATTAGTTAAAAAACCATGGAAATCACTATTCGTACATTGTAACATATCGGTTTGATATCGCGGAGCGAGTAAAGATTGACAATTTCAAAATCCTGTCGTATACTTCTTTCAGTCCCAAATGGGATTGAATGGGGAAGGTTATGGAATATAAAATACAAAAACTTTACGATCAGGTCAACCAGGCGATCATCCGCTGCCGTGGTGTATACTCGATGTGGGCAAAGAATAACAATGTGAGCTATAACCGGATGCTGGTGCTTTACACCATCCGCGAATTCGGATTCTGTACGCAAAAGCAGATCTGTGATTCGTATCTGCTTCCGCGGCAGACGGTGAACCATGTGATTTCAGAGATGAAAAAGGACGGGATTCTTGTAGCGGATCTGGAAAAGAGCACCGGGAAGGAAAAGGCGCTTGTTTTGACGCCGGAGGGCGAACGGTATTCGGAAAAATTATTATATTCGTTAAGCCGGATGGAAGAACGGGCGGCGAAACGTCTGGGAGAGGACAAGATCCGCAGAATGACGGAACTGTTTATGGAGTATGACCAGATTCTGGAAGAGGCACTGGAGGAGACGGACGATGAAGAGTAAGGCGGGAACGGATACAGAATTTTTCCGGACGGAGAAAATTCCGAAGATATTGCTGCAAATCGCACCTCCGGTTATGCTGGCGCAGCTGATTCAGGCGATGTATAACATTGTGGACAGTTTTTTTGTGGGAAAATATTCCGAATCGGCGCTGACGGCGCTTTCGGTCATTTATCCGTTGCAGCTCATCATCATTGCGCTGGCGGTGGGAACCGGTGTGGGCGTGAATACCTACATGGCGCGCCTGTATGCACAGAAAATGCCGGGACAGGCGGAAGAAACAGCGGGAACAGGCACGCTTCTGGCGCTTGGAACCTGGTTTATATTTGCCATTTTCTCGATCTTCTGTATGCGTCCGTATGTCCTGACAAGTGCGAATACCCCGGAAGCGATCGAGAGTGCTGTTATTTACGGACAGATCGTCTGTATCGGCAGCATCGGGGCATTTCTGGAAGGAAACTGGACGAAGGTCCATCAGTCGCGGGGCAATATGCACCGTCCGATGGTCGCCCAGACCGTGGGGGCGCTGACGAATATCGTGCTTGACCCGATCCTGATTTTCGGACTCGGTCCGGTGCCGGAGCTGGGAGTCGCGGGTGCTGCCTATGCGACTGTCTGCGGACAGGTGGCGGCTGCGGTCATCACATCGTTTGGCGGGGTTGGCAGATTGCCAGAGCGCACAAAAATGCCGCTCTATATCAAGCAGATCTACTGGTTTGGCTACGCGTCGATTATTATGCAGGCATTATTTACAGTTTATATCGTGATCTTAAATGCGATCCTTGCCGGATTTTCAGATTCGGCAGTGACGGTGCTGGGGCTTTATTATAAAATGCAGACGTTTTTCTTTATCCCGCTGATGGGCTTGCAGACGTGTATCGTTCCGGTGCTCAGCTTTAACTATGCAACCAAGAGCTATGCGAGATGCCGGGAAATTATGCGGGACAGCTATGGATTTTCCTGTGTGTTTATGCTGGTCGGTGTGATCTGCTTCGTTTTCTTCCCGGTGCAGCTGCTCCGGTTTTTTTCAAAGAGCAGCGAGGTCATCGCGATCGGAAAAAATGCATTCCCTATCATCGGGGCAAGTTTTATTCCGGCGGTATTTTCACTGATGACCCCGGTCTTCTTCCAGGCGATCGGAAATGGAAAGATCAGCCTCTTTTTGTCCGTGATGCGCCAGATCTGCTGCCTGATTCCGATTTTCTGGCTGCTGTCGCTGATTGACCTGCGCTTTACCTGGTTTGCATTTCCGATCTCGGAAGTGCTGGTCGGTGTCACGGGAATCGTGCTTTATTACAAGGAAATCAAAAGAGACTTTGATAAAGGAGCAGCATGAGAAAGCACGTAAAAACATAGAAAATAGTTTCGTAGAAAATTTTTAAACGCTTTTAATGAATTGAAAAGGAACCGCCTGGGTCAGTCTATCAGCTGCATCAGGACGGTTCCTTTTTTGAAAGGAGAATGAATGTGACATAAAAAATTGAATGTATGCATTTCGTGTACGTATGAGGCATAATGCCTGTCAGACGAAATGGGTATTTCACCCTTATGCTACAAATGCGTACATCATCACATAATGGCACAGGCTTCCTCCCATGACAAACAGATGGAAAATCTCATGCGAACCGAAATTTTTATGCGTTGCATTGAAAATCGGCAGTTTTAATGCGTAGATAATGCCTCCAGCCGTATAGATGAGTCCGCCGGTCAGCAGCCAGAGAAATGCGCTTTTCGGAAGTGCCAGTACGATCTGACGGAACGCCAGCACGCAGATCCAGCCCATTGCGATGTAAACTAGCGAGGAGAACCACTTCGGGCAGTTGATCCAGAGCGCGTTGACGAGAATCCCGGCAATCGCGATACCCCAGACGAGCGTCAGAAGCCGGTAACCGGCGTTATTTCCAAGGACGATCAGGCAAACCGGTGTGTAAGTTCCGGCAATCAGGATGAAAATCATCATGTGGTCGATCTTACGCAGGATTTTATTAACGTGCTCGGAAATATTAAAGGTGTGGTAGGTCGTGCTGGCGGCATAGAGCAGAATCATGCTGACGATAAACACAGCCAACGCCGCAAGATGGCGCGAATCTGCTTCTCCGGCCGCTTTGTGAAGCAGCGGAACTGCCGCGATCACCGCGCCGATCATCGCGATAAAATGCGTCAGCGCGCTTCCGGGATCCTTTACGTGGAATTTATGATGCTTTGTTTCAACGAGTTCCGTTGTGTCAGATGTATGTTTTTGACTAAAAATCATAGGATAACCTCCTTTGCCGTAATCTCAATAAAGTAATTGTGAATATGATATGTAGTATTTAAAACTACATAAAATGTTTTTATATACTATACATCTTTTCTGAAAAATATGCAAGAGGGGAATGGGATATGTTATAATATAATGTATGAATAGTAACGAAAGGTTTTCACGTTTCATGTGAGTTGGCAATAAATATATGCAATGGTTTGCATATGAAAATTTTAAAGTTAGAAGAGAAAGAAAAAAGGCTCATAGATGATTTGAGAAGTTAAAATGCTCGGGAATTCATGGATGAAGTAGAGAGGAAATCGGTTATGTTAGATATATTATACGAAGATAAAGATATTTTAGTTGTGGTCAAACCAGCCGGAGTTGAGTCGCAGACATCGAGACGCCTGGAGCCGGATATGGTCAGCGAGATAAAAAATTATCTCCACCGGAAGGTGCAGGAGACGAAAAAGTTATCCACAGGATTATCCCCAAAAGCGTCCACAGCCCCGGTGGATCCGTATGTTGGAGTTATCCACCGACTGGATAAGCCGGTGCGCGGTGTGATGGTATATGCCAAGAACCTGAAAGCGGCAGCGCACTTAAGCCGTCAGGTACAGGAGGGAAAACTGGAGAAAATCTATCAGGCGCTCGTATGTGGAAAACCTGTGGATAATGTGGGTAAGTACGTGGATTATCTGTTGAAAGACGGGAAAACGAATACCAGCCGGATTGTGGATAAGTCGGTCGCCGGTGCGAAACGGGCAGAGCTGGAATATCAGATATTAGAAAAAAAAGAACAGGAAGACGGTACCGTGCGTTCACTGGTGGAAATCCATCTTCACACAGGACGCCACCATCAGATACGCGTACAGTTTGCCGCGCATGGGACACCGCTCATGGGAGATACCAAGTATGGCGCACCAGCGGCTGCTTCCGTGGGACGTGCCCGTCGGGAACCGCTGGCGCTGTGCGCGGTCCGTTTATCGTTCCTTCACCCGGTGACGGGAAAAAGAATGGAGTTTTCCACCAAACCGCAATTTGTTCTGTGAGCGAACTTTTCTATAAGTCAAGAAAATAAAAGATCAAGGGTGAATAGAAGGTAAGATGTGTATATTTTTATCCAGCCTGCCCATACTAGAGTGTGTACAAAGGAAGTACGAATCATAAATGGGCAAAGTCCATGGGTAAGCCCCGGAGCGACTAAAGAGGGCTTACAAAAGAGACCGCAGGAGCCGGGAGAAGCGGGAGCTGACACCGGTTTCCTGTGGTTTTTCGTTGTCATACATCCGGAAAAAAGGGCGTGTAGGTTTAAGGAAAAGACGTTTGTTTGAATGGATGGCTGTAGAAATCATAGAACCATAACGGTGTATGGCATAAAGAAAAAATCGGGAAGGTGGAGCAGACAGATGGCACTCAGCAGAAAACAGAAAAAAGCATTTCTCACAGCAGCAGTCACGGCGGGCGTGTATTTGAGTTTCCGTTACCTGCTGCCGCTTATATCCCCATTTCTGGCAGCGTATCTGATGGCGCTGCTTCTCCAGCCATCGGCAGCATTTCTCGAAAAACGGCTGCGAATCTCCTTCCGCGGGCGCATGATCGGCGTTCCCATCGGTATGATCGGGGGCGTGGAGCTGATTTTGCTGAGCATTTTTCTGGTCGGTCTGCTGGCAGCAGGGGGACGGCGTTTCACGGAGGAGCTGGAACACTTTTTAGAAGAGCTTCCAGGACGGATGGAGGAATTGTCACTGCTCGGACAGCAATTTGAACAGTCGATCGAGCGAGTCCTTCATCTGCCTGCCGGTAAAATCGGGCAGCTCTTTCGCGGAACAGGCTTGCAGGGCGGTGGACAGGTCAAGGAGATCCTGCTACCGCAGCTCCTTCAGAAATCAGTTCCTGCTGCGGCGGGGATTGTGCGCGCGGTTATTGTGGTTGTTTTATTTTTCATTGCCTCGATTTTGAGTTTACAGGAGATGGACGAACTGCGCCGGAGGCGGTTTGATTCGATGTTTCACCGCGAATTTTTCCTGCTCGGCAGGCGCCTTGCGGTGACAGGAAGCGCATGGCTGAAAACCCAGTCGGTCATTTTCCTGATGACTTCGGCATTTTCGATGGCGGGGCTTTTGCTGATTGGAAATCCATATTATATTCTGGGTGGAATCGGAATCGGGGTTCTGGATGCCCTGCCGATCTTCGGCGCAGGGACGGCGCTGGTGCCGTGGAGTCTTTTTCTCCTGTTTAAGCGGGAGTGGGGACACGCGCTGATTCTCTTCGGGCTGTATCTGCTCTGTTATTTTTTGCGTGAGTTCACGGAGGCGCACCTGATGGGGAAAAAAATGGGGCTGTCGCCGCTTGAAACGCTGGCGGCGATCTATGTGGGCTTGCAGCTGTTTAGTCTGTTTGGATTTCTGCTGGGTCCGATTGGGCTGTTGATTATTAAGGATTTTGTGGAGGAGTATGGGGAAGCGGACGAAGGAGCGGATGCTCATTAAGTAGGCGCTTTTAGAGGAAAAAAGAGGAAAAAAGTGGAGTATTGGTGGATGGGCGATCTGAAATTGCTTTTGAATGTGGAAATTTAAGGAGATGAAAGGATTTTTTAGAATTGCCGCGAGACAAAAGGATCATATATAATAGATAAGGAATTAAAAACGCATAAAAGTTCTGGAAAACAGCAGAGAAAGAGTTGCTGGAAGATAGCTGGATGTTAAGCTGAAATAAATATGCATATCATTTAATATGGAGGAACAAACGTGAATTTATATACAAAAGAGTCAGGCTCCGGACAGCCGATGGTGCTGCTTCACGGAAATGGAGAGGACAGCTCCTACTTTGTGAACCAGATATCCTTTTTTGAATCAAAATATCTCGTGATTGCGGTGGACACCCGTGGACATGGCAGATCTCCGCGTGGTTGTGGGACATTTACCTTGGAACGGTTTGCTGATGATTTGAAAGGATTTCTTGACCGCCGGGGACTTAGGCGGATCATTTTGCTGGGGTTCAGCGACGGCGGCAATATTGCGCTGATTTTTGCACTGAAATATCCGGGATATGTCGATCGGCTGATTTTAAATGGAGCGAACTTAAACCCGTTTGGCATGAAGCCGTCCGTGCTGGCGGATGTGGCGCGGGAGTATGTGGGAGTTGTGGGGAAGCTCTGGCTGCAGAAAAGCGGCATCGGGCAGATACGGGGAAAAATGCAGATGGCAGCAGGAAAAATGCGGACAGAAAAGCAATTTTCAAAAGAAAACGAAAAACAGAATGGACAGGAAGGACTGAATAAACAACAGAGAAGAAGCTGTCAGAAAGAAAAAATTCCTGAAAATAAGGAAAATGATCGGAAGGCAAATATACACAAAAAAGAGCTTCTATCCTTAATGTTGTATGAACCCTGGATCCGCCCTGAACTTCTCCACCGCCTGAAAATGCCCGTCCTTGTGGTAGCAGGGAGCGACGACATGATCCGCGAATGCCACACGCGCCAAATCGCACGTTCTCTGCCAAACGCAAGGATTCGGCTTTTAGAGGGCACCCATTTTATTGCAGCAGAGAACCCGGACGCATTTAACCAATGTGTTGCATCATTCTTGGAACAGACACAGGGCGGCGAGCTGGCGCAGATGAGCCGAGTCTGGGGCAGCCGGAGAGCCGGAAGGCTGGAGAAGGAGAAGATCCGTCGGGCGGCGGTGCTGGTACCTTTGATTCAGAAAGGCGGGGAGTACCACGTGGTGTTTGAGGTGCGCGCGGGAAGCTTAAAAACTCAGCCGGGAGAAATCTGTTTTCCGGGCGGTGCCGTTGAGCGGGACGAGACACCGAAGCAGGCGGCGATCCGTGAGGCGATGGAAGAACTCTTAATCAGTCGCCGCCAGATTCGCGTTATCGCGCCGTTGGATGTGCTGGAAGCGCCCGGGGCGATGGAGATTTCTCCATTTTTAGGTGCGCTGCAGGGCTACCGCTGGTCATATTCCGAGGCGGAGGTCGATCATACCTTTTCTGTCCCGCTCCGCTGGTTCGCGGAACATGAACCGGAGCGATATGAAACAGAACTTGTGACCGTGCCGGAAGAGACATTCCCGTTTGAAGATGTTCCGGGCGGACGCGATTACCGCTGGCGGCGCGGACATTACGATGTCTACTTCTACCGCCGCGAGGAAGGAATCATCTGGGGGATGACAGCGAAGATTCTGCGGTCACTGGCGGAGATGTACCGGGAGGATATTTTATTAAAATAGGATTCGTAAGATAGGGATAAAAACATTATTTTTTGTTCGAACGCAACCGAGTCAGTGACGACCGAGTAAAAAATGCGAGGCATCGTCAAGACTTGTACAAGGGCGAGTTCCAGCCTTGACAAACCCGACCGATTGGCGTAAAATCATAATACTGTCAGGATTTGCGCGGCTGAGTTTGTGGATGCCGTGGAAGAAATCCGGCGTTTGATTTTAGAACATCAAACAATAAGAAACAAAACAGGCGAAGAGAGGAATCAGTAAACTTTGACACACGTCCAGAGAGAAAGCCGTATGGTGCGAGGCTTTTGTGTCCCTGAAAGTTGAACCGGCCCTGGAGCTGTGCATGAAAATGCAACGTATTTCCGGCGTTAACGGAAGTTAAGTGAGCCAGAATCGGAACGAAATTCTGGTTAAGCAGGGTGGTACCGCCGAAGTTAAGCCATTCGGTCCCTTTGATCGCAGCGATCAGCAGGGATCGGATGGCTTTTTTATTTCTACGAAATAAAAAACAACAATGCACACTCGGCGCAGGGGAATATGGCTGCGATGGCAGCCGCGCCTTGGCGCCAAAATCCGGCAAGCCGGATTTCAATAAAATGTTTTTAACAAGGAGAAATGACATGGCAAAGGAAAAGAAAATGGTAGAAGCCATCACATCGATGGATGAAGATTTCGCCCAGTGGTATACGGACATCGTAAAGAAAGCAGAGCTTTCTGATTACTCCAGTGTAAAGGGCTGCATGATTATCAAACCGGCCGGATATGCGATCTGGGAGAATATCCGCAATGAACTGGACAAGCGCTTTAAGGCAACCGGCGTAGAGAACGTATATCTGCCTATGTTTATTCCGGAAAGTCTTCTGGAAAAAGAGAAAGATCACGTAGAAGGTTTCGCACCGGAAGTAGCGTGGGTGACACAGGGCGGTTTAGAGCCGTTACAGGAGAGAATGTGTGTACGTCCGACTTCCGAGACTCTGTTCTGCGATTTTTATGCACATGACGTACATTCTTACCGCGATCTGCCGAGAAACTACAACCAGTGGGCTTCGGTTGTACGTTGGGAAAAGACCACCCGTCCGTTCCTGCGTTCCAGAGAGTTCTTATGGCAGGAAGGTCATACCGCTCATGCAACCGCTGAGGAAGCACAGGAGCGTACCGAGATGATGTTAAATGTATACGCGGATCTGTGCGAGGACTTCCTGGCAATTCCGGTTATCCGCGGACGCAAGACTGACAAGGAGAAATTTGCCGGTGCAGAGGCAACCTACACGATCGAGTCCCTGATGCACGATGGCAAGGCACTGCAGTCCGGCACTAGCCACAACTTCGGCGATGGATTTGCAAAGGCATTTAACATCCAGTATCTGGATAAGGATAATAAATTAAAATACGTTCATCAGACTTCCTGGGGTATGACAACCCGTATGGTAGGCGCGATCATCATGGTTCATGGTGACAATAATGGTCTGGTTCTGCCGCCGAAGGTAGCTCCGACCCAGGTTATGATCGTTCCGATTCAGCAGGCAAAAGAGGGTGTTCTGGACAAGGCATTTGAGGTAAAAGAGGTTCTGTCCAACTTCCGTGTCAAAGTGGATGATTCCGACAAATCTCCGGGATGGAAGTTCAGCGAGTCCGAGATGCGCGGTATTCCGGTACGTGTCGAGATCGGACCGAGAGATATTGCTGAAAATCAGGCAGTTCTGGTTCGCCGTGATACGCATGAGAAGATTACGGTATCTCTGGATGAGATCGCAGCAAAGGTTGGCGAGCTTCTGGAGACGATTCACCACGATATGTTTGAGCGTGCAAAAGCACACAGAGATTCCCATACTTATGTAGCGACAACACTGGATGAGATGAAGGAGATCGCAGAAAATAAGCCAGGCTTCATCAAGGCAATGTGGTGCGGCAATCAGGAGTGCGAGGATAAACTGAAAGAAGTAGTCGGCGTAACCTCCCGCTGCATCCCGTTCAATCAGGAACATCTGGCTGACACCTGCGTATGCTGCGGCAAGCCGGCAACGAAGATGGTTTACTGGGGTAAGGCATATTAATATGATTCCAAAACGGATAGAAATGCCGGTCCAGGTCGAGGAAATCCTGGGAAAGCTGCGAGAACATGGTTACGAGGCATTTGCAGTCGGCGGCTGTGTCCGCGATGCGATCCTGGGGCGGATTCCCGGTGACTGGGATATCACGACCTCGGCGCACCCGGAGGAGGTGAAGCAGGTGTTCGGTCACACGATCGACACCGGGCTTCAGCACGGTACGGTCACGGTCATGCGTGATCATATCGGATATGAAATAACCACCTACCGGATTGACGGTGAATATGAGGATGGACGCCACCCGAAGGAAGTCGTATTTACTGCCGAACTGCGTGAGGACTTGAGACGGCGTGATTTCACGATCAATGCGATGGCATACAGCCACGAAACGGGAATTGTCGATATTTTCGGCGGGGCGGAGGATCTGGCAGCGCGCCGGATCCGCTGCGTCGGGGATGCGGGAGAACGGTTTACGGAAGATGCGCTCCGGATCCTGCGTGCCGTCCGCTTTTCGGCCCAGCTGGGATTTTCGATAGAGAAAAAGACCTGGCAGGCGCTCTGTGAGCTGGCGCCCTCCCTTGTCCATGTGAGCAAGGAACGGGTGCAGGTGGAGTTGACAAAAACACTCCTGTCCGACCGCCCGGAATTTATCTGGAAAACGGAGGCGGCAGGACTGGCACCGTACATTTCAAAGACATTTCCGGAGGTATTTGCGGCGTGGAAAAAGCAGAAAAGCTGTGCAAAGCAGAGGTTGGAAGAGAAGGTATATTCGAAGAATGTGCCAACTGCTGACAAGGATGCGATCAAAACGGAAACGGCAGCGCAGCAGGGGCACATGTTCGTGAAACATGAATGTGAGACAGACATGGCGGGGGAAATTTCTGCTGCTGCGGCACATCTGCCAGCAGAAAAAGCCTTGCGCTGGTCGTATTTTCTTGCCCCGGCGGGCGAGGAAACTTGTGTCCGGGTTCTGAGAGAACTCAAGATGGACAACGACACGATCGATAAGGCTAAGATTCTGAGCCGTTTTGCATTCACACAGATGGAACCGGAGGAAAGCGCTGTCCGCCACGCGATGAGTGCGATGGAAGATACGGTCTTTGACTGGCTGCTTCTCCTTCAGGAAGTTCTGATGCCGGAGCGCATGGATGCGGTGGAAATGGTTCGCTCACTTGCAAGGCAGATCCGGGAGCGCGGTGACTGTATCCGTCTTAAAACTCTGGCGGTAACCGGAAAAGACCTGATTCAGGCAGGCATCCAGCCGGGACCGGCGCTTGGAAAAACGCTGCATCTTCTCTTTGAAAAGGTGCTGGAGAATCCGGCTTGGAATGAGAAAGAGCGGCTTCTGGCTGAGGTGGAAGTGTTGAAACAATCGCAGAATGCGGGAACCAGTAAAGCATAAGAAGATTAATAAATAAAAAGAGAAAAGAGGCAAAATCGTTTGGAACCGGCAGGACAAGCCGGACAAACGATTTTGTCTCTTTTCCTTTTGCTTTTTTAACAACAATATTTTCAATCAGAGGATGATTAAAAGAGTTATCCCAATTTCTTATACTCCTTGAAAAACAGCGCCGCCGTCGTCGCCACCGCAATCGTGTCTGCCACCGGTTCTGCCACGAATACGCCGAATACCGGATTTGAAACGAAATGCGGCAGGATAAAGATCAGCGGAATCAAAAGCAACACTTTCCGGAGCAATGCCAGAAAGACGGATGTTTTCGCATTTCCAAGGGCAATAAAAGTCTGCTGGCAGGCGAGCTGAACGGCAAAGAGCAGGGAAGCTGCCATATAGATCCGGAGCGCCCAGATGGTATAGCTGGCAAGGTCTGCGTCGCTGGTAAAGATGGAAATAAAAATCTGTGGAACCAGCATACATAAGAGCCAGAGCAAGGTGGAATAGCAGGCTGCCGAGCGCAGAAGCAGGTGAAACGCTTTTTTCACACGGTCGATATTTTTTGCTCCATAGTTAAAGCTGATGATTGGCTGCGCGCCCTGTGTGAGCCCCTGCAGCGGCAGCATGGAAAACTGCATGACGCTGGAAAGAATCGTCATCGCGCCGACCGCGGTATCGCCGCCATATTTCAACAGGCTGGTGTTAAAGCTGATGGACAGTGCACTTTCTGTAAACTGCATGATAAACGGCGCCAGTCCGAGCGCCAGGCATGGTAGGATAAATTGCTTCTGCGGGCGCAGGTTGTGGAGCCGTATCCGCAGGGTACTATGCGTTCCGGTCAGAAAACGCAGAATCCAGATACAGGAAATACCCTGTGAAAGGATGGTTGCAAGTGCCGCACCGCGCACATCCAGATGCAGTCCAAAGATAAAGATCGGATCGAGGATGATGTTGCAGAGAGCGCCGATGGCAACGGTAATCATGCCGGTTTTGGCATAACCCTGTGCGTTGATAAAGGCATTGAGTCCGAGCGCCATCTGGACGAAGAAAGTGCCGCAGACGTAGATTTTCATGTAGTTCCAGGCGTAGAGAATCGTCTTCTCACTGGCGCCGAACATCAGGAGGATCGGGCGCCCAAAGCCAAGAAACAGGGCGGTCAGGAGGAGCGAAATGACGGTCAGCATGAAGGTACAGTTGCCGAGTACCTTTTCAGCAGAATCCTTATCGCCTTTTCCCATCAGGATCGACGCCTGCGGGGCACCGCCCATGGCGGCGAGCGCGGCAAAAGCGGAAATGCACATGATAATCGGCATTGTGACGCCGACGCCGGTCAGGGCGCTGGGACCGATGTCCGGGATATGGCCGATGTACATGCGGTCAACCATGTTATAGAGGACGTTGATGATCTGTGCGGCAATTGCCGGGAGCGCCAGTTTAAAAAGAAGTGACCCGATCGGCGCACTGCCGAGATCAGCTTCACGGGATGATGCTGCGCCTGAATGCGGGCGCGTATTTTCATCGTTGGAACGATGAGCGGATTGTATGGACAAAGAGAGCCCTCCTTTTCATTTACAGTCAAATATATTATTTGATTTTTTGCCTGATTGTTGGGACAAATAGCCAGACCGCTTTTTTATCCCAATGTGAATCATTGTAACATACTGTCAAAATGATGGCAATGAACAGAATTTCGTAATCACTCCACATTGGCGATTGTGTATGATGGTTTGTGCGCTGTGTTTCAAATCTGCGATATTTATGCATAAGCATATTTGTAAGCCCCCTCTCATAGGTTAGGAGTAGCAGGCTGGGTGTCTGATGTGCATATTTGCATAATCGTGTGAATGTTGCAATTAACATAGCTGTCAGCAGCTGTGGCCCGGCGTGAAAATGTGCTGTCCACATTCTTTTGGGAAATGGAAAGGCGGGCAGCCGGATAGAGGCAGGAGGGGGAAGCTGTGAACGAGAGAACAACCGAGGTGCTGGAACAGTATGAACTGGAAGTGCAGTCGAAGCGCCGTGGAAGAGGCGCGTGGATCTGCGAGACGAGTCAGGGGTTAAAACTCCTCCGGGAATATAAGGGGACCGTCAAACGTCTTGAATTTGAAGAACAAATCATGAATGTTCTGCAAAATCAGAAAACATGCCGGACCGATCAGTATATGCGGAACCGGGAGGGCGAGCTTTTGTCGGTGGCGGAGGATGGAACGCGGTGTGTTGTGAAGGAATGGTTTTCCGGGCGCGAGTGCAGTGTGCAGAGCGAGGCGGAGGTAGTCCGGGCGGTCGGGCAGATCGCGAAGCTGCACCGGACATTGCGCGGCATTGCGATCGATGAGTCGTGGAATCTGGGGTCAATTCTCACGCGTCCGGCGGTGGCGGAGATGGAGCGCCACAACCGGGAACTTGTCCGTACGCGGAATTATATCCGGAAAAAACGGCGTAAATCGGATTTTGAGAGGGCAGTCAGCGGAAGCTTTGCCATCTTTTATGAGCAGGCGCAGGAAGCAGCAGGCGGGCTGAAAGCGCAGATCGAGCAGGATGGCGAGCCGGAAAACTATTTGTGTCACGGGGATCTGAACCAGCATCATATTTTATTGGTAGAAGAAAATGAGATGGCGGTGATTGAATTTAACCGGATGCACCGGGGCGTCCAGGTCGAAGACCTGTATCATTTTACGCGCAAAATATTGGAAAAGCATGGCTGGGATTTGCGTCTGGGGATGCGGCTGCTGGAGACGTATGATCGTATTCTGCCGTTGAATGCACAGGAGCGGACATACCTCTATTACCTGTTTTTATATCCGGAAAAATACTGGAAACAGTTAAATTTTTATTATAATGCAGGCAAGGCGTGGATTCCAGTCCGCAGCATTGAAAAACTGCAGAAGCTGGAAGAACAGCAGACGGCGCGTAACCTCTTTCTTGAGGCAATCCGATAAGAAATGTTGATTTACATATGCATATAAATTCTTTGGTTAAGCGTATTCGATACATCATGGAGAAACTTTGAAAAGAGAAAAAATAAAGACAAAGAATAGTAACCGAAATTCTCTTTATTTTTCAGAATAATTATACTATAATGGAGAAAAAGAAAGTCATCCTAGAAGAAAGCAGGGGGTAAGTGAATCATGAAGGATTACATGACGATTTACAAAGAATGGCTGGAAAATCCATACTTTGACGAGGCAACGAAAGAGGAATTACGCGCCATTGAGGGCGATGAAAATGAGATTAAAGAGCGTTTCTATATGGATTTGGAGTTTGGTACGGCAGGACTGCGCGGCATCATCGGTGCAGGTATTAACCGGATGAATATCTACACCGTCCGCCGTGCGACCCAGGGACTGGCAAATTACATCATCAAGCAGGGCGGCGCGGCAAAAGGCGTGGCGATCGCATTTGACTCCCGTCATATGTCCCCGGAATTTGCCGAGGAAGCAGCGCTGACACTGGCGGCAAATGGCATCAAGGCGTACCGGTTCGAGACGCTGCGCCCGACGCCGGAGCTTTCCTTTGCCGTCCGCGAGCTTGGCTGCATCGCCGGCATCAACATCACCGCCAGCCACAACCCGCCGGAGTACAACGGCTACAAGGTTTACTGGGAGGACGGCGCACAGTTTACACCGCCGCATGACAAGGGCGTGACTGAGGAAGTTATGGCGATCACCGATCTTTCCACTGTTAAGACGATGGGAGCACAAGAGGCAAAGGCGAAAGGACTCTACGAGATCATCGGTGCAGCGATCGACGACAAATATATTGCACAGGTCAAGGCACAGGTAGTCAATCAGGGCGCGATTGACCGCATGCAGGATCAGATCACGATCGTGTATACACCGCTTCACGGCACGGGCAATATCCCGGCACGCCGTGTGATGAAAGAGCTTGGATTTACCCATGTATATGTGGTTCCGCAGCAGGAGCTTCCAGACGGCGATTTCCCGACCGTCAGCTATCCGAACCCGGAGGCAAAGGAAGCATTTGAATTGGGACTGGCTCTGGCAAAAGAGAAAAATGCAGACCTCGTTCTGGCAACCGATCCGGATGCCGATCGTCTGGGCGTGTATGTCAAAGATACCAAGTCCGGCGAATACATTCCGCTGACCGGCAATATGTCCGGCTCCCTGCTCTGCGAGTATGTGCTCAGCCAGAAACAGGCAAACGGCAAGATTCCGGCAGATGGACAGGTTGTTAAATCCATCGTTACGACGAATCTGGTAGATGCAGTTGCGAAGAATTACGGCGCAGAGCTCATCGAGGTTCTGACCGGATTTAAGTGGATCGGCAAACAGGTTCTCAAAAATGAGCAGGAAGGCAAAGGAACCTATCTGTTTGGCATGGAAGAGAGCTATGGCTGCCTGATCGGTACATACGCACGCGATAAAGATGCCATTTCCGCGACCGCAGCACTCTGCGAGGCGGCTGCCTATTACAAGGAAAAAGGCATGACGCTGTGGGATGCGATGGTCGAGATGTACGAGAAATACGGCTATTATAAAGATGAAGTGAAGTCCATCGGCTTAAAGGGCATCGAGGGACTGGCAAAGATTCAGGAGATCATGGAATATTTCCGCGCCCACACACCGTCCGATTTTGCCGGACATAAGGTGCTGGCTGTCCGCGATTACAAGGCAGATACCGTCAAGGATCTGGCAACCGGCGAGGTAAAGCCGACCGGACTTCCGTCCTCCAATGTTCTCTACTACGAACTGGAAGACAACGCATGGCTCTGCGTCCGCCCGTCCGGAACCGAGCCGAAGATCAAATTCTACTATGGCGTAAAAGGTACTTCTCTGGAAGATGCAGCAACGAAGTCGGAGAAAGTCGGCGAGTCTGTGATGGGAATTGTGAATGGGCTGCTGTAAGTAAATATTGAAGATATGGTTACAAGAAATATGGAATATAAATAGTTCTTGTAACCATATCTTTTATAAGTTAGGACATTTTTTCCCAATTAGGATAATAAGCGAGAATCCTCGGTTATTCAATTGCCGAGATGAAAGCGTCTGAAATGCAAGCAAAATCGAAACTTTGTTCGATTCTGCTTGCGTTTCTTTCTATAACTCAGAAAAACGAATGTATGAAGAAAAACGATTGTATTATCAGAATAGTAGCATAGATAGAAGAGTAAGAATATAGCTTGGGATACAAGTTGAAAATGGTTTAACAACTTTATTTTAATGAAAAAAAGACGATAAGAAGAATTAAAGTGACTGTTCGCGGGTAGGCACTTTTGGAACCGAAAGTGCCGTAAGAAAACGTGGTGGCAGCAGGAATTTGCCGTATTTAAATGCGAAGCCACGGCAAATTCCGTTACTGGGCATGTATGCGTGAACAGTAACGAATTAAATCGGAGGGGGCAATATTTTTTTGATCCAGTTTGCCATATAGTAAAATAAATGATATAATTAAAGAAGAATGAGAAATAATCAGACTTCAGGGTGGATTTGCAAATCGGAAAGGGGGGAAAGATATGAATGACCTATATTTCTTTATATTGACAGCAATTAACCTTTATATTCTCGTTTTTATGTGTGTACTAGTGCACATGAATGATACGTTGAATCCCAAGCAGGCGAACAGGTTTCTTTTTACTTTTATTTTGATTGGAGCAATTTCGTTTTTGGAGATGCTTACGGTACTGGTTGATGGTGCTCCGGTATGGCTTCGTTTTGCGAATATTTTGACTAATTATCTTGGCTTTGCATTGACTCCGGCTGTTCCAATTGTTATGGTTTATGCGTTGAGTCGCTCTAATCGTATAAGAGCAAGTCTTAAGATTGCTTTAATAGTTGAACTTGTATATGTGCTTCTATTGACGATATCCCTGTTCTTCAACGGTTTAGTATTTAAAGTAGATGAAACAAATCATTATTCAAGACAGGCAGGATTTCATGTTTATACAGCTGTATATTATATGGCAGTTTTATATTTGATGTTTTATACACTGGAGATGGCAAGCTTATTTCAAAATTATGGACGAAAACTGATTTACAGTCTGACAGCTTTCCTGGGAACGGGTATTTTTGTACAGATATTGATTCCGGAGATCCATATCACCTGGCTCTGTATGACTTTGATTTCAGTGTTTTATTATCTTTATTGCAATGAGATGTGGAATCAGTTGGATGGACTGACTGGATTACTGAGTCAGAAAAGTTACTTGAATCGTACGTTAAATCTGCGTGCGGAGGACAGGATGCTTATAGTATTGGATCTGGATGATTTTAAGCATATTAATGATACATATGGCCACCTGACAGGTGATATGTGTTTAAAAGAGATTTCTGATTGCCTAAAAAGGGTATATTTTAATTATGGAAACTGTTATCGGATTGGTGGAGATGAGTTTTGCGTTCTTCTTTGGAACCCGGAAAAAGAAAAATTTTGTAAGGATAAGTTTTATGGGCTGTTAGAAAAGAGAAGAAAGCGCATCGATTACTTGCCGGAGATTTCGTATGGAAGCGCATTGCTTATAGAGCAGGAAAGTATTTGTGATACAAAGGCTAGAGCCGATCAACGTATGTATGAGAATAAAAGGGAACATAAGGCGAATAAGCAACAGAAAATATTTTGTAATGATATAAAAAAAATTATTTGATCAAAATATACGCCCAGAGTCTTTCGAATACAGAAAGATTTTGGGCGTATATTATAGTTTTTTTATTTATTCTGTTCTTTCAATTCTTTCAACGCCGCTGCAAACCGGGACGAAACAGCGGTCGGGTTTCCGCGCAGCAGTCCGCGGCGGTAGAAAGCGTGCAGTTTTTTCACCGGACGCAGGGACTGCTTCCGTTTTTTCAGCTCCTCCAGCTGGGCGGTAAGCCGGGCGAGGCGGTCATCAAATGCAAGGCGCGCATCGGCTTCAGTCCGCACTTCCGTGAGGCGTTCATTGACACGCAGCTTGGCATTTTCTACGCGATCGGTGTATTCTGCTTTGGCGTGTTCCAGGTGTGCGCTGGTATCTTCTTTGACTTTTGCAATGCGCTGCTCTGCCAGCGCCCGGGTTTCGGCGACCCGTTCAAGATGTTCGGTCGCTGCAGCCTGAAGCTGTCTGGCAGTTTCAGATCTGGCAGCCGCCAGACGTTCTTCGGCCTCTGCCTTGACAGCTGCCAGCTTCCGGCCAGCTTCGGCTTGGGCGGCAGCCAGTTTCTCGGCGGTCTCTTCCCGGGTCAGGGCACCGCGCTCGATTGCCTCTTCGCGCAGCAGTTCGATACGGGACTGGAGTGTCTCGATATCAGCTTTCAGCTTTGTCATGGCTTCCAGTGTATGGCCCAGAGCCAGAGCTGCCTTGGTGGATTCATAGATATCGGCGGTAAAGAGAACACTGATGACAAAATCGCAGGTGATCAGGACGACCGGGGAAACCGCCAGCACTGCGCGGGCGATCGGTTCGTGGATGACATCGGTCATAAAGATGGTTAAAAATCCCCATGCGATCGAGGAACTCAGGCAGATATAGCCGTTCAGCTGAAACGGCTGATTGCTGTAGTCCCAGTAACGAACCTTGAATAGACGTTCCATCACAGCACCGGTGACATATTCAAGGGCAGTAGCTGCGATAAAGCCGGAAATATAGACCAGCAGCAGATTATCGTGCACAGGCAGGGAGACCCAGAGCATCATCACCGCGCCGGAACCGTAGAGCGGCAGCATCGGAAGCCGCAGAAATCCACGGTTGACGAATTTCTTTTTCTTCAGCGAAACATACGTCGATTCGAAAATCCATCCGAAAAAGCAATATAGATAGAAAAAAGCCAACCATTGGTACCAGGTATAGGTGTACATAAAACCTCCTTCAAAAATCAAGTCATTTTCTCATTTGTCATGAAACAGGTTACATCCTCAAAATGCAAGTTGTTTTCTATCTTACTACATAGCGCCGGAGAAGTTCAAGGCGTCCTGATAAAAATTAAAATAGAATCCATGATTTTCTGTTACTGTTCACGCATACGTGCCCAGTAACGGAATTTGCCGTGGCTTCGCATTTAAATACGGCAAATTCCTGCTGCCACCACGTTTTCTTACGGCACTTTCGGTTCCAAAAGTGCCTACCCGTGAACAGTAACGATTTTCTGCCCTGTAATGCGGTATCGGTAAAATTCGAGTGTCGGATACACATCCGTAAAGGGCGACAATATGGAATATCTGAATAAAAACAGAAAATCTCTGCTTGTCACGAACTCTCCCTTCGTGTACAATAAATCGAAGTCGCGTTTGATGCGCGTCGAAAAAAACGATGAAACAAACGATGAAACAAACCAGCAATCACATATGATTCAAGCAGTCACATACAATAGAAAGAGATGAGGTACACACGTGAGTATACTGAATGTAGAACATTTAAGCCACGGTTTTGGTGACCGGGCGATTTTTCAGGATGTTTCGTTCCGCCTGTTAAAGGGTGAGCACATCGGTCTGATCGGTGCGAACGGCGAGGGTAAATCGACGTTTATGAATATTATTACCGGGCATATGCAGCCGGACGAGGGAAAAGTAGAGTGGTCAAAGCGGGTGCGCGTCGGCTATCTGGATCAGCACACGGTGCTGGAAAAAGGCATGACGATCCGCGAGGTTTTGAAGAGCGCATTTTCCTTCCTGTTTGAGCTGGAAGTGCAGATGAATGAAATCTGCGACCATCTGGGCGAGGCATCGGAGGATGAGATGAACGTGATGATGGAAGAGCTGGGAACGATCCAGGATCTTCTGATGAACCACGATTTTTATTCCATCGATGCGAAGGTGGAGGAAGTCGGACGTGCGCTGGGGCTGACCGATATCGGTCTGGACCGCGATGTAACGGATTTGAGCGGCGGACAGAGAACGAAGGTACTGCTCGGGAAATTGCTTCTGGAAAAGCCAGATATCTTGTTGCTGGACGAGCCGACGAACTATCTGGATGTGCAGCACATCGAGTGGCTGAAACGGTATTTGCAGGAATATGAAAATGCGTTCATCCTGATTTCACACGATGTTCCGTTCTTAAATAGCGTAGTAAATATCATTTACCATATGGAAAATCAGCGGCTTGACCGCTATGTGGGCGATTACGACAAGTTTCTCGAGGTGCACGAGGCGAAGAAAGCGCAGCTCGAGGCAGCGTATAAGCGTCAGCAGCAGGAGATCGCGCAGCTGCAGGATTTTGTGGCACGTAATAAAGCGCGTGTTTCCACGCGAAATATGGCGATGTCCCGCCAGAAAAAGTTGGATAAAATGGATGTGATCGAACTGGCGAAGGAAAAACCGAAGCCAGAGTTCAACTTCCTGGAGGCGAGAGCCTCCGGAAAATGTATTTTTGAGACGGAGGATCTGGTGATCGGTTACGACGAGCCACTCTCCCGTCCACTGAACCTCTATATGGAGCGCGGCGAGAAGATTGCGATGGTCGGTGCCAACGGAATTGGAAAGACGACGCTTTTAAAGAGTATTTTAGGTTTGATTCCAGCAGTGTCCGGCAAGGTGACGCTGGGCGATTATCTCTCCATCGGCTATTTCGAACAGGAGATGGCGCCGGGCAATACGACGACCTGCATCGATGAGATCTGGAAAGAATTTCCGTCCTACACCCAGTACCAGGTGCGTTCCGCACTGGCAAAATGCGGTCTGACGACCCAGCACATCGAGAGCCAGGTGCGCGTGCTCAGCGGTGGCGAGCAGGCAAAAGTGCGCCTGTGTAAGCTGATCAACCGCGAGACGAACCTTCTGCTTCTCGACGAGCCGACGAACCATCTGGACGTTGAGGCGAAGGAGGAGTTAAAGCGTGCGCTGGCGGCGTACAAAGGAAATATCCTTCTGATCTGCCATGAACCGGATTTCTATGAGGAATTCGCAACGAAGGTCTGGGACTGCAGTGAGTGGAGTCTGAAAATATAAGAAAAAAATGTTTTTCAGCGTACCCCAACATTCAGTATAGAGCCCTTTTTCTAAGGTGCCTGGCACTGACAAAAAACAGGAACGCCATCGGCTGAGAGTCCGACGGCGTTCCTGTTTTTCTTAAATTGGGAATGGTAGGTATATATAAAAAAGAAATTGGCTTAGGGGGGCCGGACGATTTGTATCGTCCGGTATGAGTATGAAAAAGCTTTTTTATTTCAAGTAACACTTGAAACAAAGGCCTGTTACCCTTTCGGATAACATACTTGTATTATAGGAGAAAGTTGTGACTAAAATATGTCCCTTTCATAAAAAAAATATAAAGTCCATAAAAAAATAAAAACCTCTTTCAAAAGAATCGAAAGTTGTATATAATAGTAAGTGGTATAGTCCGCTCTAAAACAATGCGCGGGCTGGATGGCAGCGAAAAAAGCTGAAATAAAGAAGATAAAATACAATGAAACTCATAGATTTATGTACTCAAGAGTGCATATTCAGAGCAGGAGGAAAACAACTATGTTGATGTCCAATGATATTGGTATCGATCTGGGTACAGCCAGCATCCTTGTATATATCAAGGGAAAAGGTGTCGTACTGAAAGAGCCGTCCGTAGTGGCGATCGATCGGGATACGAATAAGATCATGGCGATCGGCGAGGAAGCCCGCCTGATGATCGGCAGAACCCCTGGCAATATCGTAGCGGTCCGTCCGTTGCGCCAGGGGGTTATTTCAGATTATACAGTGACAGAGAAGATGATGAAATATTTCATCAACAAGGCAGTCGGCAAGAAGACACTCCGCAAGCCGCGTATCAGCGTCTGCATCCCGAGCGGTGCGACCGAGGTAGAGCGCAAGGCGGTTGAGGATGCGACTTATCAGGCTGGCGCACGCGAGGTTTCGATCATCGAGGAGCCGGTAGCAGCTGCGATCGGCGCTGGTATCGATATTTCCAAGGCGTGCGGCAACATGATCGTAGATATTGGTGGTGGTACGGCAGATATCGCCGTTATTTCCTTGGGCGGTACCGTAGTCAGCACTTCTATTAAAGTGGCTGGTGATGACTTCGACGAGGCGCTGGTCCGTTACATGAGAAAGAAACACAATCTTTTGATCGGTGAGAGAACTGCTGAGGAGATCAAGATAAATATCGGCGCGGCATACCGCCGTCCGGAGGTAATCACGATGGAAGTGCGCGGACGAAATCTGGTTACCGGACTTCCGAAGACTATCGTTGTCACATCCGACGAGACGCTGGAAGCGCTGCGCGAGCCGGCACTCCAGATCGTAGATGCCGTTCACAACGTACTCGAGCGGACGCCGCCGGAATTGGCAGCCGACATTTTTGACCGTGGTATCGTACTGACAGGCGGCGGCGCACTGTTAAGCGGTCTGGATGCCCTGATCGAGGAGAAAACTGGCATTTCCACGATGATCGCAGAGGATCCGCTGACCGCAGTTGCGATCGGAACTGGTAAGTTTATCGAGTTTGCACACGGCGAGAAGAAAAACTACGATTAAAGAGAACCGCCGGAAGGCGGATAGCATAAAAATATGGCAGCAGTTAAAGGATATATTGAAAAAATAAAATACCGCAATGAGGACAATGGCTATACGGTTCTCTCTATCAGCGGCTTGGACGACGGGGAGGAATATGTGCTGGTTGGCACTTTTTCCTACATCGCAGAGGGCGAGATGATCGAGGCGAGCGGGCGTATGACCGAGCATCCGATTTACGGGGAACAGATGGCGGTGGAAAGCTATGAGCTGAAAGCGCCTGAGGATACTGTTTCCATGGAACGATATTTAGGCTCCGGCGCCATCAAAGGCGTCGGGGCTGCTTTAGCTTCCAGGATTGTTAAAAAATTTAAGGCGGATACATTCCGCATCATGGAAGAAGAGCCGGAACGCCTCGCGGAGGTCAAGGGAATCAGTGAAAAAATGGCGATGTCCATCGGTGAACAGGTCGAGGAAAAGCGCGATATGCGCCAGGCGATGATGTTTCTGCAAAATTATGGCATTTCCATCAATCTGGCGGTTAAAATCTACCAGGAATACGGTCCGGCAATGTACACGATTCTCCAGAACAATCCGTATAAGCTGGCGGACGATATTCCGGGCGTCGGTTTTAAGATGGCAGACGAGATCGCGGCGAAGATAGGAATCGTGGCAGATTCGGATTTCCGCATCAAGAGCGGCATCCTGTATACACTCTATCAGGCGACGGCGAACGGGCACACATACCTGCCGGAGGACGAGCTGGCGGATCGGGCGGCAAAGCTTCTACAGGTTGAGATTTCCGAGATTGACAAGCATCTGATGGATATGCAGATGGATAAACGGCTGGTGATCCGGGAGAGGAAACAGCAGAAAACAGCAGAAATGGATGTTTTTGTTCAGGCGGAATCGGCAGTGTCGGGGCAGATGCAGCCGCAGCCAGATGTTTTGGGTGAACCGAATGCATCAAATGTATCAAATATAGCAAACGCCCCGGAACGCGCCGTTTATGCATCACACTACTATTATACCGAGCTAAACACCGCCCGCATGCTGCACGACTTAAACATCACTGGTTCCGAATCGGAAGAACAGATTCGGAAAAGTCTGGCAGCCATCCAGAAAGAGGAACAGATCGAGCTGGATGAACTGCAGATCCGCGCGGTGATTGAGGCGGTCAACTGCGGACTTTTGGTAATCACGGGCGGTCCGGGTACCGGAAAAACGACGACGATCAACACGATCATCCGGTATTTTGAAAAGGGCGACATGGATATCCTGCTGGCAGCCCCGACCGGACGCGCAGCAAAAAGGATGACCGAGGCGACAGGCTATGAGGCGAAGACGATTCACCGCCTGTTAGAGCTGACGGGAATGCCAGAGGAGGATGAGAAGAGCCGGACGACTTCGATGCACTTTGAGCGGAACGAGGACAATCCGCTGGAAGCTGATGTCATCATTATCGATGAAATGTCGATGGTGGATATCAATCTGATGCATTCACTGCTCCGGGCGGTCAATGTCGGCACACGCCTGATTCTGGTAGGTGATGTGGATCAGCTTCCGAGCGTCGGACCGGGCAATGTCCTGCGTGATATCATCGAGTCAGAGTGTTTCCATGTGGTAAAGCTAACCCGGATTTTCCGGCAGGCGGCGCAGAGCGATATTATCGTCAACGCCCACCGCATCAATGCCGGAGAGCGCATTCCGATCGGAAAGTCAAGCAGGGATTTCCTCTTTATAAAGCGTGATGATCCGAATGCGATCATCAATGCAATGATCACGCTGGTACGTGAAAAACTGCCGAATTACGTCCATGCCGATTTGTTTGAGGTACAGGTCATGACGCCTATGCGGAAGGGAGTGCTGGGATCGATACGGTTAAATTCCATTTTGCAGGAATTTTTAAATCCGCCATCGGCAGAAAAGGCGGAAAAAGAGTATGGCGAGACGACGTTTCGTGTGGGCGACAAGGTCATGCAGATCAAGAACAATTACCAGATTGAGTGGACCTCCTACAACCGCAGCGGCATCCCGGTAGACAAGGGAGCCGGCGTGTTCAACGGGGATCTTGGGCGCATCCGCGAGATCAATACCTTTGCGGAGCTGGTAACCGTGGAGTATGATGAGGGAAAACGTGTCGAGTATAGCTTCAAGCAGCTGGAGGAGCTGGAATTGGCATATGCGATCACGATCCACAAGTCGCAGGGAAGCGAGTATCCGGCGGTCGTGATTCCGGTCTGGAGCGGACCACAGATGCTGATGACGCGGAATCTGATTTACACGGCGGTTACAAGGGCAAGAGCCTGTGTCTGCCTGGTCGGTGTCCCGTATGTGTTTCAGCAGATGGTGGACAATGCGATGGAACAGAAGCGCTATTCGGGACTGCGCGACCGCATTGAAGAAATTATGGAGACATTGTGATAAAAAAAATAAAATGGAATCAATTCCCCCGCGCCGCTCTGGATGCGCTATATCCAAGGCGCTGCCCGGTCTGCGGGGAGATCGTGACGCCGAAGGGCAGGCTTATTTGTCCTTCGTGTCTTTTGAGGCTTTCGCCTGTCAAATCGCCGGTTTGTCAGAAATGTGGAAAAGAAGTTTGGAGTGAAGAAATCGAATATTGTCCAGACTGTGTGAAACACCGCCGGTCATTTGCGCGTGGGATGGCACTCTTTAACTATACGGAGGAAGCTGCGCGCTCGATGGCAGCGGTTAAATATAAAAATAAGAGGGAATATCTCGATTTTTATGCCGAAGCTGCAGCGGAAAAGCTGAGGCAGTATGAAAATCGGGAGGAGTGGCAGTTTGACGGTCTGGTTCCCGTTCCGGTCCACCCAGCGCGGAAACGGAAACGCGGTTTCAATCAGGCGGAGGTTCTGGCAAAGCGGATGGGCGAGCGGCTGGAAATGCCGGTGTGCCCGGAATTTTTATATCGGATACGAAATACAGAACCCCTGAAAGAGCTGAATCCAGATGAAAGGCTCCGGAATTTACAGCAGGCGTTTCAGGCAGATGCGGAGGCAATCCGGGCAAGTGGTGTGCAAAACGTGCTTCTCGTGGATGATATTTATACGACCGGAAGCACGGCGGAAGCGTGTACCCGGGCGCTTCTGTCTGCGGGGATTGAAAAAGTTTGTTTTTTTGCCGTTTGTATTGGACAAGGACGCTAAAGTGGGATATGATAGAGAAGATAGGCAGAGGGAAGCCTTATAAGTGGAAATACTCCGGCATTTCTGGATGAAAAGAATAGTAGAAAGCATTTGAATCTAAAAGTTTGCGGGAGAGGCAAAAAGAGGTTCAGGAGACGGAAGAAATGCGGGGGAGATTTCAAGTAAGAAAGAAAAGGAGTAAAAAGAATGCAGGAATTTGAATATCGCCTGGAAAAGGAAGATTATAAAAACTGGATTCACTGGAACGTGCTTAAGCATGAGTCCAAGAAAATGAAGATGGTGTCGGCACTCTTATATGTCGCATTTTTAGCTCTCTTTCTGGGAAAAAATGTGATGCAGGCAAAGGGCAATCTGGTTCTTCTTGTACCGTCCATCGTGATAGCGGTGCTGGTCGGCATCGGCATGTTTTACATGATTTCAAACCAGAACCAGGAGCGGATGATCTGGAAACGGAGCGGACTTAAAAATTTGGAAAAGACGGGCAATTTCCCAGTCGTACATCTGACGCTGGATGAGAAGACACTGACCATGACGGTTGCGGCACAGGAGATGACCAAGACTTACAGCTACAGCGACATTGAGCAGATGGTTGAGATTGAGCGGATGTATCTGCTTGAGACGAACGAGAAAACCTGGCAGTTTATCGCCAAGTCGGCATTTTCCAGCGAGGAAGAGCAAAAGCGGTTTGAGACATTCATGAATGAAAAGCTTGCGGATGCCAAGGAAAACCCGGAAGAATATCCATCCGTGACAAAAAATCCGGAAAATGCGGAGAACCAGGAGGGCGGCGCCCTGCATCAGAACGCCGCGCTTGAGGATGATGCTGTGGAAGCTGATGAGCCGGAGATCACCCGCGTGGATACAAGCCATATGGGTAAGATTGGAAAAATGGCGCATTTTATCGGAAACCAGGCGGCAGATGAGAAAGAAACCGATGAGTAAACCTTTCTGATTGTTTTATAGCATCATTGTAAGTCCTGATAATGTGAAATACGAGGCGCGGGCAGAATCTGGTTCCAGCCTGCACTAAGTGAAAACGATATCTATAATATAAAAGAGGCGGCGAATGTCGGCAAGTTATTGCTTGACGCGCCGCTTCTTTTATGATATAGTAGACGGGCGAATGGAAGAACATAGGTCTTTTTTTTATGCTCAAAAACCAGATTTCCGGTTGGAGAGTGGAAAGATCGCATACTAAGAAAAATGGAGGTGGAAGTTGTGCGTACAAGAATTACACTGGCATGCACAGAATGCAAGCAGCGCAATTACAACATGACCAAGGATAAGAAAACTCATCCGGACAGAATGGAAACCAAAAAGTACTGCAGATTCTGTAAGACACACACGTTACACAAAGAGACGAAGTAAGAGTAACTGGTTGGTTCTGCGCGATCGGGCATCTGCCTGAGCGCTTTGGAGGACAAAAATGGGTGATACAGAAAATACCAAAAAAGCTCCTAAAAAGAGTTTCTGGAAAGGTCTAAAAGCTGAGTACAAAAGGATCATCTGGCCTGACAAAGAGACAGTTACGAAGCAGACTGGAGCGGTCATCGCCGTTTCCGTTGCGCTGGGACTTATCATTGCGGCTCTTGACACAGCAATCGTGTTTGGACTGCACTTCGTTATGTAAAGGCAAAGGTGAGAAATATGGCAGAAGCAAATTGGTATGTAGTGCATACTTATTCCGGCTATGAAAACAAAGTAAAGGTTGACATCGAAAAGACGATCGAGAACCGGAACCTTCAGGATCAGATCTTAGAGGTTTCCGTGCCGATGCAGGAAGTTATCGAAGTCAAGAATGGAGCCAATAAACAGGTTGCCAAGAAGATGTTTCCCGGATACGTACTGATCAACATGGTTATGAATGATGATACCTGGTACGTAGTACGCAACACCCGCGGAGTGACCGGGTTTGTTGGTCCGGGCTCCAAACCGGTTCCTTTGACGGAAGAGGAGATGGCCGGTCTCGGATTTAAGGAAACCGGCGTTGTTGTTGACTTTGAGGTCGGCGACACGGTTGTTGTAACGACAGGGGCATGGAAAGATACCGTTGGTGTTATCGAGTCCATCAACGAGGAAAGACAGACCCTGACGATTCGTGTAGAACTGTTTGGCCGTGAGACACCGGTTGAACTGAACTTCACAGAGATCAAGAAGATGATGTAAAGAGGTTCATTTATGAGCCTGTGGGAGGGAAATCCCCGCAATTACCACAATTTATAGGAGGTGCCAACAATGGCAAAGAAAGTTACAGGATATATTAAATTACAGATTCCTGCTGGAAAGGCTACACCAGCTCCGCCAGTAGGTCCGGCTCTTGGACAGCACGGTGTAAACATCGTACAGTTCACGAAAGAGTTCAACGCTAAGACAGCAGACCAGGGCGATATGATCATCCCGGTTGTTATTACTGTATATGCTGACAGAAGCTTCAGCTTCATCACAAAGACTCCGCCGGCTGCCGTTTTGTTAAAGAAAGCTTGCAAGATTAAATCCGGTTCCGCTACACCGAACAAGACTAAGGTAGCTAGCATCTCGAAAGAGGATCTGCAGAAGATCGCAGAATTAAAGATGCCTGACTTAAATGCAGCAAGCCTTGAAGCTGCTATGAGCATGATCGCTGGTACAGCAAGAAGTATGGGTATCACAGTTGCCGAGTAATTTTCGGGATGTTTATCAGTAACGTGGGAGGGAATTCCCCGACAATACCACTAGGAGGTTTTTTATAATGAAAAGAGGAAAAAGATACGTAGAGGCTGCTAAATTAGTAGATCGCGCAAGCCTTTATGAAGCTGCAGATGCCATCTCCATCGTGAAGAAGGCTGCAGGTGCTAAATTCGATGAAACCGTAGAACTTCATATCAGAACTGGTTGTGACGGCCGTCATGCTGATCAGCAGATCCGTGGTGCAGTTGTACTGCCGCACGGAACTGGTAAGACCGTTCGTATCCTTGTATTTGCTAAGGGACCGAAGGCAGAAGAGGCTCAGGCTGCAGGCGCAGATTTCGTAGGCGCTGAGGAGCTGATCCCGAAGATCCAGAACGAGGGATGGTTAGACTTCGACGTAGTAGTAGCTACTCCGGACATGATGGGCGTTGTAGGACGTCTTGGTCGTGTACTTGGACCGAAGGGCTTAATGCCGAACCCGAAGGCTGGTACTGTTACTATGGATGTAACCAAAGCTATCAATGATATCAAAGCCGGTAAGATCGAGTACAGACTTGATAAGACTAACATTATCCACGTGCCAGTAGGTAAAGCTTCCTTCACAGAGGAGCAGTTAGCGGACAACTTCCAGACGCTTATTGACGCTATCCTGAAGGCAAAACCAGCTACCTTAAAGGGCGCTTACTTAAAGAGCGTAACCATGACTTCTACCATGGGCCCGGGCGTTAAGCTGAACGTAGGTAAGCTGATTGGCTAATCAGAAGACGTTATAGAATCAAGAGGATGAGGGACTTTTGGGTCTTTCGTCCTCTTTTTTTCGATTGTCGAAAAAATATAAATAAAGTCAAAAAAACAGTTGACTTTATACTTTAGTAGTGATAAAATATATTCTGTTGCCGCTGAGAAAGCGGAAACGAAAATTAAAGAGTCAAGACGCACAGGTGATTGTGAAAACTTTCAAAAAGAAAGTGAAAAAGTCCTTGACAAAAATGAATATCCATTATATAATGGTTAAGCACATTTTTGGAGAGATATCGAAGCGGTCATAACGAGGCGGTCTTGAAAACCGTTTGTCCGAAAGGGCGCGTGGGTTCGAATCCCACTCTCTCCGTTTCAAAAACGGTTATTAATTTCATAAGATATGAAAATCAACCTGCAGAAGTACCCAAGAGGTTGAAGGGGCTCCCCTGGAAAGGGAGTAGGTCGTTAGTAGCGGCGCGAGGGTTCAAATCCCTCCTTCTGCGTTCGATGCGAAAGCATCAGGAACCTTGAAAACTGAACAGTATGTAAAA
>NZ_QULJ01000009.1:0-118422 GCF_003481505.1 Clostridium sp. OM05-5BH
AGCAGACATATTCTTTTCTTGCGCCATTACCGAACAAACAGCCATGCGAAGCAGGGCGGTAGCGCGCGATAGCGCGGGTTCGTGAGTATCATGTCCATGCACCAAATGAAGCCAGATCAAAGTCGAAAATTGATTTCGTATTTATTATAATTGACAACAATAATCCGCAAAAAGGAGGTTCCACCATGCCATCCCACATCATCCACCCAATCCCGCCTGTTTTTGACGCCGACTCCCGCATCCTGATCCTCGGTTCCTTTCCGTCGGTCAAATCCCGAGAAAGCTGTTTTTTCTACGGGCACCCACAGAATCGTTTCTGGAAGCTCTTAGCGCGCCTGCGAAAGGAAGACGTTCCATCCTCCATCGAGGAAAAGAAGGAATTTCTGCTGCGGAACCACATCGCCGTCTGGGACACCATCCATAGCTGTTCCATCGAAGGATCCAGCGACAGTTCCATCCGCGATGTTGTTCCAAACGACCTCGCCTCTATCCTGGATCACGCTTCCATCCAGGCGATTTACACAAACGGCGGGCTGTCCGGAAAAATGTACGACCGCTTCTGCCGTAAACAGACTGGCATTGAGGCAATCAAACTGCCGTCCACCAGCCCTGCCAACGCTGCCTGGAACCTCGACCGGCTGACAGATGCCTGGAAATGTATCAACCAGATCCTGGGGAAACCCGGATCTGAAACAAAAAACACTGCTTCCGATGGCAACGCACGCGAGGCAAAAACACGCATCATCTAAACAAACACCATCTGCACCAGAATCGGAACGGTTTTCGGAAATGCGTATGAGAGCGCCATTCTCACTCCCGAGCCATTTATCTTCCCGACTGCTGCCTGTTCTTTCATCGTTTGGGCTGACTCTTTTTTCTTTCTGTTTTTTCCATTTGTTCCTACTCCGCACGTGTAAATTCTTTCATTTCTTTATTTTAGGCAGCTATAACCTATCTGTCAACTAGAGAAATCTGCGTTGCTTCCTTTCCCATTCGGATTTCTTTGATTACAGCAGTATCCTTCAGTGAACTATACTCTGGCATTTGACACTGCTCATCTTTCTTAGTAGAATAAATACATTATAACGATCGATTTTTCAAATTCAACACAGATTTGAAACATGAAAAAAAGCTTTGAAGAAATTACCTTTACAAAAATTCTTATAAAAAAACTGTTGGTTGCCTCGTTATAAATTCGCACTGTAATGATTACTATATAGAAGGAAACAAAACTTATGAACACACATATTCCCATCCCTAACCCAGGTGCCGGCTTACCTGTCCAGTTCTCTGAACCAGCCGCCTATTCCTACGAAAGCTGCCATTGCTGTCCGCGAAATTGTCAGATCAACCGCACAAAAAAGCAGGGCTGGTGTCACAGCCCTGCCGGTATCCGGGCGGCACGCGCGGCGCTTCATCCATGGGAGGAACCGTGTATCAGCGGTCTTCACGGAAGCGGTACCATCTTTTTTTCCGGCTGCACGCTGCGCTGCTGTTTCTGCCAGAACTACCAGATCAGCAGCGAAGGCTTTGGAAAAGATATTTCCGAAACGCGTCTGGAGGAAATTTTTCTGGAACTGCAGACACAGGGTGCGCACAATATCAATCTGGTGACGCCGACTCAGTACCTTCCGTCGCTACTGCCCGTCTTAAAACGGGTCAAACCGCAGCTTTTCATCCCGATCGTCTACAACTGCGGCGGTTATGAGACGCTGGAGGCGGTTGATGCGCTGGCTCCCTATATCGATATCTGGCTGCCGGATTTAAAATATTACTCTTCCGAACTGTCCGCCCGCTATTCCGCCGCCCCGGACTATTTTCCGGTCGCCTCCGCAGCAGTCAAACGGATGATCAAGCACACCGGTCCGCTGGTATTGGAAGATTTCTCCGAAAATGGCCAGGCCTGCCAGCTCATGAAGCGCGGCGTGATCCTGCGGCATATGGTTCTTCCAAAACACAAAGACGATTCCATCCGCCTGCTCCACTGGATTCACGACAACCTCCCGGAGGGGCATTTTCTGGTAAGCCTTATGAGCCAGTACACCCCCTTCTACCAGAGCAGCAAATATCCGGAAATCAACCGTCGCATCACAAGCTACGAATACCAGAAAGTCGTCGATGCCGCGATTGAGCTGGGACTCACACAGGGCTTTATGCAGGAAAAAAGCAGCGCAAAAGAAGAATACACGCCGCCGTTTGAATTGCAGGGGATTTGATATTTATATAAGAAAAGATCCTTCTTGATGCCTTTCCATGAACCAGAAAAAGGGTATCGATAAATTGACATTTTATCGATACCCTTTAAACTATCTCGTCCATTGGATGATACCTCTTTCTTTGAACTTTTCCTTTATTCAATTTTGATTCCTTTTTCAACAATTTCTGAATCGTTCAATCTTATTTTTTTCTTTTTTCACTTATCTATCTCTCTTTTAAAAAACGCTTCTTTTTAATGATACTTTCTCGTCATATCACTAAACCGAATCCTGTTTCTAAATATGTATGATAGATGATTGACTGATTTTTACTTGTTGATTTTGGTTTTCCTTTGTTCAATTTTTTTATTAAAAAATTGAACCAGTTTTATGTTTTCGGTGGAATCAGCTCCCTTCTTTTTTTGTTTTATTTCTTGTTTCTTTTGATGGTTTTATTCTAATACATATGTCGCATTTTGTCAATACTAATTTTGTATTTTCTTGTTATTTTTCAGTTTTATTTCCACCATGAATGCCAGCTATTAGTTTTCATCTCGCAGTCGCGCCATCTTATCTCTTTATTTACCATCGTTCACACATTATGAGCGTCATGCAAACTTTTACTGGGAACGTATGCGTGAACAGCAACAAATCCGCAACCAGAACTTCACTTTTCCCCTGTTATTTTTCTTGCCAATCTTCCCATTTTCCAGTATAATCATGCTATCGGTGCATTTGGCACCTGCTTCTTTATATGCAGGCAATTTTTTCACATCTTACTGGTTCCTGCGATTCTCATGTTCAGTTTTTTCGATGATTTCCATGACCATTTTCATACTTACGCACTCAAAAGGTAAACGCTAAAACTCTGAACTTTTTATTTATTTTTTAATCACTAAGCAATCTTTCTTCACATCTCAAACTTCATGACTGCTTCTTGATTTGATTCCTTAAAACTTATTCACACGGGGAAACTGTTTCTCATTTTGCTGAAATTCATAACCTACATGAGCAAGCGGGCATCCCCTATCTGCAATTTTATTTCAGGAGGTACTCTATGGTCTATGAAACTTTTTTGAAAACAATCCAGTCGATGGTGCAGACGCGCCTCAATAAAAAGGCCAACGTCTCCCTGCGGCGGGTTCTGAAAAATAATGGACTGATGCTCGACGGGCTGAGCTTTACGAAACCCGGCTCACGGTTATCACCGACTGTCTATCTGAACGCCTACTATAATGAAGCGGAGGAAGGGATGCCGCTCTCCATTATTACCGATCAGATCCTGATGGTGTATGAGACAAATCCAGGATTTTCGGAGGATATCTGCGAGGAACTGCGTGATTTTGATGCCGTACGCGGCCGGATTGCCTACAAATTGATCCACGCCGATAAAAATAAGGTGCTTCTCTCCCACATCCCACATATTCCGTATCTCGATCTGGCGATCGTTTTCTATCTGATCCTCACTGACAATGAGGAGGGGCAGATGACGACCCTGGTACACAGCGACCATCTTGCCCTGTGGGATATTTCTCTGGAAGAGCTCGGCATACTGGCGGAAGAAAATACACCTCGCATACTGCCGTACCACATCAGCTCCATCGAATCCACCCTCAATCAGCTCGAAATGGAGGACATCGTTGAAACGGAAGCTCTTCCATCGGTCGCTCTCTACGTTCTGACAAATTCGCGCGGCATCAACGGCGCTGCCTGCATGCTCTATCCCCGCGTCTTAAAAGAATTTGCCGAAAGCCTGGGCGAAGATCTGATTATCCTTCCGTCCAGCATCCATGAAGTGCTTCTCACTCCCAGCAACGTCTCTCTTCCGCCGGAAGAACTCAATGAAATGGTTCAGGCGATCAATCAGTCGGATGTGCCCGCTGAAGACCGCCTGTCAGATCATATTTATTATTTTAGCAGGATTCAGGGCTGTCTCTACCTGCCGCCCAGTTCCACTACGACGCTTTATTCCGGAGCAGACGGAACAGTGAATCCACAATAAAGATGGCAACCGCCATCGCCCCCGCTATCTGGATCGTCTGGATCAGATAAAAATTGTACCATTTTGTCTGTCCCTGTATCAGAAAATAGACGCTCCGGTAGATCGATGCGCCCGGCACCGTCGGCAGGATTCCTGCCACCAGAAAGATCGTGACGGGCGCTTTTAACACGCGTGCAAATACCTGGCTCAGCAGAGCCGCTGCCAGACTGGAAAAAAATGCCGCCGCCACCTGCGAGGTTCCCACCTGCATCGATACCAGGTACGCCAGCCATCCGGCACCTCCGGTAATGCCCGCATAAACCAGATATTTCCGCGGCATATCGACCAGCAGGGAAAAACCAAAAACCGCCAGAAATGCCCCCACGCTCTGGATCATCAATTCTCTTATCATCTCTGTCATACCGATCCTCCCGCCAGCCGGACTGCCACGATCGCCAGACCGACGCCCGACGCAACCGCCAGCGCCACCACGACTGCCTCCGCCATCCGCGCGACTCCCGAACTGTAATCCCCATTCAGCGTATCGCGGATTGCCGCCGTAAATGTGACCCCAGGCACCAGCGGCATGATTGCGCTGATAATCACTACATCCAGGCTCATTCCCAGAAATGCCCCACGGCGCAGCAGATACGCCGCAACCGCCAGTGCAAACGAGCCAAGTGCATTTTGACAGAAATCATTCAGCATAAGGTTGGACGCCGCCCGCAGGACAAACGCAAGAACGACTCCCACGACAGCCGCCACCAGGCATTCGCCCGGACCGCCTCCAAACATCACCGCAAAAAATCCCGTCGTTGCCGCATAGCCAATGCATTTCTTCCAGAATCCGTATAATGTCGTATTAGCAATCCGATCCAGTCGTTCCTGCGCCTCCCCGACGGACAATTTTCCGCTGCAAAATTCCCTTGAAACATTGTTTACCTGATAGATGCGGTTCAAATTCGTTGCCCGGTTTTCCACCCTTTTTACCAAGGTAAGCGGCGGAAGTGATGCATCCGCAATCGTCGCCACGATCCCCGTCGTCACGACAAACACATCTGCCCGTGCAATCCCTGAATGCTTTAAAATACGGTGAATCGTGTCCTCCACACGGTAGACCTCCGCTCCGCTCGCCAGCATGATCTCCCCCGCCCGGACCGCCATCTCCATCAGCGCGCCATATTCCATACCAACCACCCTCTGATTTACGAATTTTCCAAATCCAGCAACATTTTCTTGACCTCTACCATACGGTCACGCAACACGACCGCTTCCTCGAAATTCAGCTCGGCTGCCGCCTGATTCATCTTCTTCGTCAGTTCCTTTACAAGTTTTTCTAATTCCTGGCGATCCATCGATTCCAGATCCTTCGTTACCTTATTCGTAACCGGTTCGGCTGCCTGCGAGATCGTGATCAGATCCCGGACAGCTTTCTTGATCGTCGTCGGCGTAATGTGATGTTCCTCATTGTACGCCTGCTGAATCGCGCGTCTTCGCTCCGTCTCCTCGATCGCCGCCCGCATCGAATCCGTGATCGAATCTGCATACATGATAACATGCCCCTCAGAATTTCGCGCTGCTCGGCCGATCGTCTGAATCAGGGACGTTTCCGAACGCAGGAATCCCTCTTTATCCGCATCCAGAATCGCCACCAGCGCAATCTCCGGGATATCCAGACCCTCACGAAGCAGGTTGATGCCGACCAGCACATCGAAGACATTCAGACGCATATCCCGGATAATCTGGGCGCGTTCCAACGTGTCAATATCCGAATGCAGATATTTGACGCGGATTCCCGCATCGCGCATATAGTCGGTCAGGTCTTCTGCCATCCGCTTTGTCAGCGTCGTAACAAGCACCTTAAACCCTCGATCCACCTCCCGGTTGACCTCCGAAATCAGATCGTCGATCTGTCCCTCGACCGGTCTCACCTCAATCGGCGGATCAAGAAGTCCCGTTGGACGGATCACCTGCTCTGCCCGCAGAAGCTCATGATCTGCCTCATACTCGCCCGGTGTTGCTGAAACGCAGAGAATCTGATCCAGTTTGCTCTCAAATTCTTCAAAATTTAACGGTCGGTTATCCAGCGCCGACGGCAGGCGGAATCCATATTCCACCAGCGTTTTCTTGCGCGACTGGTCGCCCGCGTACATACCGCGCACCTGCGGCAGCGTGATGTGCGACTCGTCCACAATCACCAGAAATTCATCCGGGAAATAATCCATCAGCGTACACGGCGGTTCTCCCGGTTTCGAACCAATCAGATGACGCGAATAATTCTCGATACCGGAACAGAAGCCTGTTTCCCGCATCATTTCCACATCAAAATTCGTCCGCTCCGCGATTCTCTGTGCCTCCAGAAGCTTATCCTCACTCTTAAAGTAAGCGACCTGCTCCTTCATTTCCTCTAAAATATTGTTTGCCGCAATCTCCATCCGCTCTTTCGGGATGACATAATGCGATGCCGGGAAAATCGCGATATGTCCTAACTGCGCCTTGATCTCGCCCGTCAGCGTGTCAATCTCTGTGATCCGGTCTACCTCATCCCCGAAAAACTCAATCCGGTACGCATCGCCGCCCGAATACGCCGGGTATACCTCCAGTACATCGCCGCGCACCCGGAACGAACCTCGCTTGAAATCCATGTCATTCCGGCTGTACTGAATGTCGATCAGCTTGTGAATGACCTCGTCGCGGTCCTTCTCCATGCCCGGGCGTAGGGAAATAACCATGTTTTTATAATCGATCGGGCTTCCCAGACCATAGATACAGGAAACCGATGCCACAATAATCACATCCTGCCGCTCCGACAGCGCCGCCGTTGCTGAATGCCGCAGCTTATCGATCTCGTCATTGATAGAGGAATCCTTCTCGATGTATGTGTCCGTGGACGGGACGTAAGCCTCCGGCTGGTAGTAGTCATAGTAGCTGACAAAGTATTCCACCGCATTATTGGGAAAAAATTCCTTCATTTCCGAATAAAGCTGGGCTGCCAGCGTCTTATTATGTGCAATAATTAACGTCGGCTTATTCAGCTTCTGAATCACATTTGCCATCGTAAACGTCTTGCCAGAGCCCGTTACCCCCAGTAATGTCTGGAACTGATTTCCTTCCTTGAAGCCCTCCACCAGCTTTTCAATCGCCTGCGGCTGGTCGCCGGTCGGGCTGTATTCTGATACCAACTCAAAATGATCCATTGCTTTCTCCTGATTTGATATAATTCACAAATAAAGAATGTGCCTTTTTGTGTAATAGGGGATTCCAAGGAATTTCCTAGTACACAAAAAATCCCATTAAGTATTTCTATTATACCAAATCCACCCATGAATGTATACATAAAAGCAAAACAAATCAGTACAAACGTTCGATTTCAGATAACTGTTCACAGGTAGGAATTTTCTGAATTTTCTAAACTGAAGATTCCGTACGATACAGTTCTGGTTGCAGATTTTGCCGTCATTCCTATTATTGGTTTACTGTATTATTTCTTTCTTCCCGTGACTACTATCAGAACGATTCCTAATACTCCCATCATCCCCGCATACCCCACAAACGGCACGCTCACGCCCTCACTGAATCTTCCCATCCATTTCAGCACAAACGGCGAACACGCCGCTCCCAGATTGCAGCCGACCAGCACGATTGATGTGGCTGTATTGATAGAAGACTGCGGAATCTGCTCGGAAATCTGGTGGAAGGAATAGGTAACCAGAACGGTATAGAAAAATCCAACGATACTAATGCCAATTCCAATCAGCGGCAGATTGCCCGCATATGCGGTCAGAAGCATCCCCGCTCCAAGCATCAGGCATCCAACCCCCGGCAATTTTTCCTTCCACCACATCGTCAGTTTTCCAAAATAAACACCGGCAGCTATTCCCATCAGCATCATGAGCGTGAGAATGATGCTGGCTTCCGACTCCGTTCCAAGTTTCTTCTCCAAAATCAGCATCGGGACACGCAGGGAATTGGAACAGTAGATGCAGATGACAAATCCCGCAAACAGTGCATAAGCAATGGGCAGGACTTCTTTTTTCCAGCATTCTCTTTTTCCATCTGCCTCCGCTTCCAGACTTTCTTTCTCTGCCCCTGCACTCTGTGAGCCCGCACTCTGTCCCATCTCCATATTCCCCGGAACCCATACAAGATACAGAAGTACAATCACAAATCCGAGCGCGTACACCCAAAATGCCAGATTCCACCGGATCAACACCAATTTTCCAGCAACCAGCGTCATAACCGCGCTTCCCAGCACCTCCGCCGATCCGCGGTATCCGAGCAGCGCCGCTTTTTCCCTGCCTTCATAATATTCACTGAAAATGCTGATTGCTTTCGCATTAATGAGCCCAATCCCGATCCCCAGGAAAATCCTGGACGCGAACATCACCGGATATTCCTGTACAAACACCGGTACCATGCCGCTGACCGATAAAAGAAGCAGACCGCCCACAATCATTGGACGGTCTTTCATATAACGCGACAGCCATGCATTCAGCACGATCATGACAGTGATCGCAAACGACGGTGCTGAGATCAACATCTCCACCTGTGCGGTTGTATATTCACTGAAATGCTGCAGCAGCGATGGCAGCACGATCGAAACAGAATACGCCGATGTCAGTATCAATGACAGCGATAGCAGCGCTATTTTCTTCATTTGTTCTTTCATATTAATTTCTCCCCGAATGTAAGTTTTATACTAGAATTCTGATTGCTTCTGTCCTATCCATTCACAATCGCAGGCAACACAATCCATGTATCGTTTCTTAAAACAATACTCCATTCCTTTTATCATAAATGAAATTCATTCAGAAAGAAATACTTAAATTTTTTTTATTCTAAGATTTTTATTCTAAGGTAGATGTTTCACTGTTCACACATGTGTTCCCAGTAACGGGATTTTCAGTTCAGAAAATTCCTGCCTGTGAACGGTTACGTTTCTTCGTTACCTATCCCCGCGCAAACCAGTCTTTCATGCACTGAAGCACCTGCACCAGCTCTTCTTCCTTGATAATATACGGAACCATCGCGTACAGATAATTTAAGAACGGACGGCTGAACACGCCGCGTTTGTACGCATATTCCTGATACCCTTTCAGGACTGCCGGATCATATACCTCGACACAGACACATCCGCCCATCATGCGGACCTCCCTGATTCTTGGATCGGCAAATCCTTCCATCTCCCGACGGGTGATAGCTTCGATCTTCTGAATCTTTTCCATATAGTTCTGCGTCTCAAACAGCTCAATCGAGGCAAGCGCCGCGTTGCACGCGAGGGCATTTCCCATAAAGGTCGGTCCGTGCATCAGCGCATGTTCCGGGTTATCATCGAAAAATCCATCAAATACCTTTTTATTTGCCACAGTCGCCGCATGACCAATGTAACCGCCGGTCAATGCCTTTCCGAGGACCAGAATATCCGGAAGCACCCGATCTGCCACAAAGCGGTTTCCGGTTCTGCCAAATCCGGTTGCCACCTCATCAAAAACCAGCAGCACGCCGTACTTATCACAGAGTTCCCTTGCCTTCTCCAAAAATGAAATGTCGTACATCCGCATTCCGCCAGCACCCTGTAAAAGCGGTTCCACCAGCACGCAGTTCAACTTGTCATGATACTGTTCAAATGCTTTCTCCAGCGCCGGGATCTCAGTCGGAATGTGAACCACATACGGGCTTGCACCATAGGCTTTCAGCACAAAATGGTAGTCCTCATCATCGCCTGCCTCCATCGTCTTAAAAGTATCGCCGTGGTACGCGTGTTCCAGCGCCAGAATCATCGTCCGCTTCTCATCGCCGCGGTTCATATAATACTGCAGCGCCATTTTCAGCGCTACCTCAACCGCCACGCTGCCGGAATCTGAAAAAAAGCAGTAGTCCAGATCGCCCGGCAGCCAGGACGCCAGTTTTTCTGAAAGCCTGCGCGCCGGCTCATGCGTCAGCCCGCCCAGCATCACATGAGAAAATTTTTCTACCTGTGAAATAATTGCCTGATTGATCACCGGATGTTTATATCCATGAATTACACTCCACCAGGACGAAACCGAATCAATCAGCTTCTGATCCTTCGTGTAAAGATATACCCCGTTCGCATCCACGATCTCATAAGGTGCTTTCATTGTTTTTAACTGTTCATATGGATACCAGATCATTTTTCTTCTCCTTTATCTTCTGTCTTACGCATACAGCCCTTTCAGCGTCTCCGCATCCATGGAAAGCTCCGTATCCCCATCCGCTACACAGGCAACCACCGGAATGCCAGTGTAATATTCACACATTTTCCGGTTATCCTCATGAAGCAGATTTCCCGCCTCATAATGGTTGAAAATAATTCCCTTCAGGGCAATTCCCTGTTGTTTCAGATAATAGGCAGTAAGCCCCACGCCATTGATCGTCCCAAGCCCCGCATCCGCAATCAGCAGGCAGCTAAGCCCGCACGCTTTTACTACTTCTGGAAGACGGATATCCACTTCATCTATGCAGAGTGGACAGAGGATTCCGCCGCTTCCTTCCATCGTCACATACTCATATTTTTCACAGACTTTGCGAAAATCTTCCAAAACCCGATCCATCCGAACCGGGGTGCCCTCGAGGCGGGATGCCAGATGCGGCGATACTGCCGTCTCATACACATACGGACACATTTCCTCAAGCGGCTGCCCGATTCCCGACATTGTTTTTACCTGCAGGGCATCTCCTGGAATCAGGCTTCCATCCGCACGCCGCTCATTGCCGCTCATTGCCGCTTTATAATACGCCGCATCCGCGCCGCTCTCCCGCAGTTTTTTCACAATCAAGCCTGTCACATACGTTTTTCCAATATCCGTTCCCGTACCTGTTATAAAAATCCCCTTGCTCATCTTTTATCCAAGTCTCCCTCCCTGAATCAGCGGAATCATCCGTTTTCCTATGATGGCAGCCACAATACAGAGCACGATATCGCCCGGAACTGCCAGAACAAAGCAATATAAAAACAGCGCTCCTACGCCGATCGGCGAATTCAGATAGAAATTGCTGATCACGTAGTAATAAATCATTCCAAATGCATAGACAATAAAAAGTCCCAGAAAATTAGCTCCCAGCAGGCGCCGGTAACTCGGATGCGTCTTGGCATTGGCAATCTTACCATTCACATACGCCGCAACCGCAAATCCGATGATATATCCAAAACTCGGCTGGAAAATATATCCCGGTCCGCCGCCCTGAGTGAAAATCGGAAGTCCAATTAAACCTAATACGATATAAACCACAACCGCCAGCGCCCCGTTGACCGGACCTAAAAGCAGACCCGCCAGCATCGTAAATAAAAACTGCAATGTAAATGGAACCACCGGAACCGGTATCTTGATAAATGCTCCCACTGCAATCAGTGCAACAAACATCGCGCACAAAACTAAATCCTTTGTCTTCATGTGTTTCAAACCTTTTTCCTCCTTGGTTATCTGAATGATTTCAGGCATCCGAAGCCATTCTATTCTCGCACATGTACATAAATTTCTCTCCGCAACCCCTGTTCCAACCATCTAAAACAGCAGCGGCCGTTCCAGATCCCGGGTAGTCGAAACAGATGCAGAACTGATTGCAAGCATAACATAGCCTTTTTCTATTGTCAACCTATTATTTTTATATAGTTAACAATTAGTTTTTTATCTGTTTTTATCTCTTTCCTCCCCATAATCTTGTTTCTTATATCCCTTGATATACATACGTTTCCCGTCCGTCCACACATTCACCGCCCCCGAATCCGCCGTTCTCCAGATCTCCGTCCCCGTCTGTTCCAGACGTTCCACCGCCTCCGGCGCCGGATGACCGTAAGTATTTCCCTCTCCATAAGAGAGCACCGTGAAAGCTGGGGAAAAGCACTCCAAAAACTCCTCTGAGGAGGAACCGTTCGAACCATGGTGTGCGGCTTTTAACAATGTCACTTTTTCCCTCTTTTTGTCCTCTTCCACCGCCAGAATCTTCCTTTCGTCCTCCACTCCAATATCTCCTGTCAGAAGCATACGAAACTTTCCATACGTGACATCAAACACCAGTGAATGACTATTTCGCTCCTCGCCCGGCTTTTCCCCCGCCTCCGGGTACAGGCACCGAAGCGCCAGGCGTTTCGCCCGCACCGTTTCTCCCCGATGCAGATAATAAACTTCCGCCCCCCGTTTTTTGGCAAGAGTTTCCAGTTTTTCATATGCCTCCTGCCCTTTTCCCGCCGCCGGAAGTGCCAGATTCCGCACCCGGATATCTGCCTCCTCCTTCAAAAGCCATTCGATCCCGTTCGTGTGATCCGCATCCGCATGGCTGACCAGAATCCAGTCCAGCGTGCGGATTCCCTGACTTTTCAAAAATGGTTCCAGCACATTTTTCCCGATTTTTTTATCCTGGCTGCTGCCACAGTCCGAAAGAATTGCCTCATCCTGCGTCCGCAGAAAGACGCCGTCGCCCTGTCCTACATCGAGAAACCAGATCTGAAAGCCATGAACAGGCTGAACTACTAAAAAGACTACCGCCACAGCAATAAATACACTATTTTTTCCCGGTGCATTCCATTCTTTTGGAAACAGAAAAATCCCTTTTCTCTCTAAATTATCTCTTGCTTCTCCCACACTCCACACATATCGAATCCCCAACGCCACATAAAACATCCCTATTTTCCACATTTCCGGGCGTCCTGCCACGATGGAATGAAACGGCACGCGTTCCACCTGGATGCAAAGCCATTCATACAACTGAAAAATATAATGCCCCGGGCCCGTACATGCACTTGCCGCTATTCTGAATATTTCTGGTATTTCTGATATTCCTGATATTCCCGATGCTGCACCTCCCAAAGCCGAAAGCGCTCCCACAATGCTGCTGCCTCCGCCCATTCCCCCCATTTTTCCTCCCACAAACGCTATACTGTAAATTCCAAGCGCCAGCAGACCGCTTCCGGCTGCATACGTGAGAAGCGGAATCACGATCAGGTTCAGAAAAATTCCCAACATCGGAAATGTAAAATAGTGATACAGCTGAATCGGCATCGTATAAAGCTGAATTGCCGAGCTGAGCATGAATGTTTCATATCCTTTCTTTTTTTCTTTCTCTTGTTCCTCCTCTTCCCGCTCTTTTCTCTTTTTTCCCACTTTCCGCAGCCGCTCCGTCTCCAGCCCAATCGCGGCAACCGCGCCATAGGAAAGCTGCAATCCCGCCGAAAAGAGCAGATACGGCGACTGCCACGCCTGTAAAATCAAAGACAGCGACAGCGCACTCAGCAGATCGTAACTCCGCCCCAGATATGCCGCCAGACAGGACACCTCTACCATAAATACCGCCCGGAATACCGATGCTCCAAATCCGGTTACTAAACCATAAAAGGTAAGAAGCGCTGAAGCACCCAGCCCCGCCCATCCATACGATATGCCCCAAAAACGCAGTGCGCTGTAAACGCTCATGCCAATCAAAGAGACATGAAGCCCGCTGACTGCCAGAATATGTGCAATACCATTATCCTGAAACCGTTCGCGCAGCTCTTCCGATAACCCGGATTTATCCCCCAGCAAAATTGCCTGGAAAATCCCTGCATCTTCTGGAACACAGATTTCCTGAAAAACAGCCGTCGCGTACGCCCGGAAGCATTCTGCCTGACTTCGGAGAGGGGAACTTTTTCCTTCTGAAATAAAAATCCGATCCGCCGTTACCCGGTTTCTGATTCCTAGTCCCCGATAATACATCCGATACGAAAACTGCCCCGGATTGCGCGCTTCTTCCAGAAACTCAGCAGTTCCCGTCAGATGAATCTGACTTCCGCAGGGTGGCAGAACTTTTTCTTCATACTTCTCCAGTAAATCTCTTTTACACGATATCAGTACCTTTCTTACACTTTCATCCTCTACCTCCACCTCCGTCAAAATCATCGTACACCACCCATTTTTTTCCGAAACAGAATCCAGTGTTCCCGATACCGCCACCTCTGCCGAACCGCCCTTCTGCGTTACCATCCGTTCCAGCGCATCCGGGCGCATTTCCACCATCATCCGTCCCCATCCTGCCAGGAAACAGAAAAACAGCAGAAAGACACGGCACATCATCGGATCTTTCCAATTCCAGACGCGTTCTGCGTCTGTCTGAAAGTCCGAATCTACCCGTCCTTCTGCTGTTTTTATGACTGCAAGCCAAAAAAACGCTGCTGCAATTATAAACCACACCGTCATGCCCATCTGGTACGCTGCGACCTCTCCAAGTACGAAAGCCACCATCATCCACATTACCGGTCGTTTGATATTCAATTCCTCTTTTCCTGTATTCTACAAAACATCAACAAAATCCCATTGCTGCTCTCTTCCAAATATGGCATATACATTCTGTCTGACAGTTACTTCACAATATACTTCTCCTCTCTCTCCAGAGGCTGCACCAGCGAAATCACATTCCGGTACGTCACATCTGCCGAGCCATTGACCGTGATCTGTACTTTATTTACCGTCTGAAGCTCTGTCAGCGAATCGACGATCGCGTAAATCGGAATATACTCCGCCACATCGATATCCCCGGAAATAAAACTGCTATCCAGGTTGACATAGCAGGTATTATCTGTCAGTGATACGTTTAATACCTTTGTATTTTTCGGCATCACTGAAAGCCCGCCATTCTGGGAACCTGCCAGCAGCTGTTCCACTACCAGGCGTTCCAGCGACGTGTTCATACTGTGAAATACTTCCCGTTTTTCTGCCACCAGACCATCTTTTTCTTCATTGGCAAAATACAGGGTCAGCTCTACTTTTTCATACGAATTGACATCCGAAATACTGTCTACAAAATCACTTCCTGCGATCGCGCCCACCGGGTTCCCATGTGTGTCCAGGAGCGGCTGTCCCTCGCAATTAATGCTGATATAATCGACTCCCTTAACCTGTGTAAAGGTCTTTGCCAGCGCCGCCCGGCACAGAATCTCCCGCGACGCTTTCGTATTCATATATTCCTGATTAAAATTCAACGTCAGCACGTTATTGTCCCGGTTAATATCCAGGAATTCAACCTTATCGCTTAAAACTGCCTGATACTCCGGGTTTTCCGGCGCCGCAAGGATCTGCCCCGCCAGCTCCCCGATCAGGATCTCAGCGTCCGCCGTCTCCGTCTGATAGGAAACACTCGCCAGCCCCGTGCGCGTCGAATTGAGATAATAAATCTGATAGACGCCGTCCTCACCCGCCGTCGGATGCACCTCTTCTTTTTTTCGGCATCCGCTCAGAAGAAGCAGACATGCCAGGCAAAGGATCAGCCACGAACTTACGCTTCCTGCCCGTTTTCCAGAGCTTTTTTTTCTTATTTTCTCCATTTATTATTTCCTGTTGTTATTTTGCAATCTATCTCACAATAGACATTTCCCTGACCTCACATTCGAACACTGCAACACTCAAATACCGCAACATTCAAACACTGAAACATTCGAACACGACAGCATTCAAACACCGAAATATTCGAACACTACAGCACCAGCAACCATCTCGAACCTCTAAACCGCCCAGAACCACGCTGTCTACGGAATATAATTCAACGGAATCCGCACCGTAAAGGTTGCTCCCTTGCCTTCTTCACTCTTCAGGCGGATCGCGCCCTGATGAAGAAGAATAATATTCTTCGTGATCGCAAGCCCCAGCCCGGTACCGCCTGTCTCGCGTGAGCGCGCCTTATCTACACGGTAAAAACGCTCAAATACGCGCTCCTGGAATTCTTTCGGGATTCCCACGCCATTATCCTCTACCTTCACATAAAAGAACTTGTGGTCAGCATCCAGCGTCACCCAGACTTTTCCCTCTTCGCGGTTATACTTGATCGCATTTTCCACCAGGTTCGAAAGTGCCAGGCTCAATTTTACCTCGTCCACATCCGCCGATACTTCCCGCTTGCTCTCATACGTGATCTCAATGTTCCGCCGCTTCGCGATCGGGGTCAGACGTTTTAAAATCTGTTCCAGAAGACCATTGATCGAAGTCTGGGCAATATTCAGATCCGGCGATGATTTATCCATTTTGACTAACGTCAGCAGATCATCGATAATCTTGCCCTCGCGGTCAATCTCCGCCGAAATATCCTGCATAAACTCCTGATATAACTCCGCCGGGGCGTTCTCCATCCCCATCAGAGAATCCGCCAGCACCCTTATCGAAGTCAGCGGTGTTTTCAGCTCATGCGACACGTTGGAAACAAACTCCTGACGCGACTGATCCAGGTTTTTTAGTTTCCGGATGGTCTGCATGACTGCCTCCGAAATGTCCCGCGTCTCCCGATATGTTTTTACATCAATATCCTGATCCAGATTTCCCTCTGCCACCATATCGAGCTGCTGCTGCAGGCGGCGGAATGGTTTCAGCAGGCAAGCCGCCGCCAATAAATCTGCGATCAGAATAAAACAGAACATAACGAGCTGCAAAAATCCCGTCTTCTGCACAATTTTCTCCTGCAAAAGCGCCGAATTTTCCGTGGACGCCATCAGAAGAAGGACTCCCTGCACGCCTGCCGTATTTTTCCCATTTCCGGCTGCCACATCCGAATCGATCGGCGCTGCATCCGTGCTTTTTGCCTGAATCGGCTGCGCTACATAGAAATACTTTTTCTTCTGGTTCAGATAGCTGGAAGTTTCCCCGTCAAATGCCTTTAACACATCCGATACAACCAGCGTTTTCCCTCTGGAAAGACCAAATGTGTCTTTCAAAATCTTAAAGCTGTCGTCCACCAGCACGATTCTTCCGTTCATCAGATCCGCCGTTGTACTAAGTTCCGCATCCAGCGCCGGATTTGGATTTCCCGACAGCAGTACATTGATATAATCACTGCTGCGTATCTTGTTTGCTAAAATCAGACACCGGTTCTGCGCTTCCGCCATCCGTTCTTCCACGTGGCTCTGGTAAAAATACCCCGATGTAAAACGAACCTGTACCAGAAGCGGAACCAGCGTCAGGATCAGAAAGGCGAGGAACAGCGGGATTCGCATCCCAATCGTGTGCTCCATCGCTTTCCATATCTTTCTTTTATGTTCTGCTATTCTTCTCATGTTCCTGTCCTGAACGATTACAGTTCACACGCTCTTTGCGTTGCTTAACTTACTGACATTGGCTGTGAACTTTAACCCCGAAATGCTGCTCCGTAACTGCGTTTCTCACAACAACGATCCGATTTCAAGCTTCTTCGTTGCCGCAATCGCCAGCGCTCCCGGTCCGATATGGCAGGCTACACTTAAGGACAGCGGCTCTACACGGACTTCCGTCTCCGGGAAAAGTTCCCGAAGCTCGGCTGCCAGCTCCTGCGCCATCTCATCATTGTCGGTATGCGCTACATCAATATACGTTTTTTCTCCCGTCACATCATCAAACCGATTTTCCAGATCGCGGGTGATCGCCGTGATCATCATGGAACGCGCCTGTTTCATCGTCCGCGCCTTCGCAAATGCGTCCAGCTTCTCGCCCTGTATCGTCAGAACCGGTTTTAAACGGAGAAGTGTTCCGAGCGCTGCTGCCGCTGGTGTGATTCTACCGCCCTTTTTCAGATATTTTAATGTGTCAACCGTGATATAAATAGTTGAATCCAAACCTGTCTCTTCCAGCTTTTTGCAAATCGCCTCCGCGTCCATGCCGGCTGCCGCCATGTCAAGCGCATCCTGCACCGAACGGCGCTGGGTCACGGAAATCCTGTGATTATCCGCCACCTGTACTTTTCCGTCGAAATCCTCTGCCAGCATCTTTGCCGTCTGGCAGGAGCTCGAAAGCCCGCTGGACATCGGGATGTGCACAACTGCATCGTATTCCTCCAAAAGTTTTTCCCAGAGATTTAAGATCGTCTCCGGAGACGGCTGGGATGTGCTCACATCGTGATCCCCGCTCAGATGCTCATAAAATTCCTTCTGTGTCAAATTTATATCTTCCAGATACTCGGTTCCATCAATCATAAACGGCATCGGCAGGACATATACGCCCATCTCTTTCGCCTGTGCCTGTGTAATTCCGCTGTTGCTGTCTGTAACAACCGCTACCTTCATGCTTGTTTCCTCCTGTTTCCCTGTAAATCCGCTGCCATCCTATTTTCCGCATAACACTTTCTTTTCTAAAAATGTCTGCCCTGGAACAGCCTCCGAGCGGTTCACATAGATGATTTTATTTTATCCTATTTTCTTATGAAATGGAAGAGAGAAGTAACGGGATTTTCACGGGATTTTCAGTTCAGAAAATTCCCACCTGTGAACAAAAAACTGCCACAAAACAAGCCCCGACCAGTCCTCTGTTCATGATCTTTTCTTGCTTTATGGCAGTTTTCCCGATTCTTATTGACGGTTATATTTATACTTTCCTAATATATTCGAAAATTCTCCCTATTTCACCAACAGCGACTCTCCCGTCATCTCCTTCGGCTTCTCAAGTCCCATCAGTTCAATCAGCGTCGGCACAATATCGCAGAGGCGTCCGCCCTCGCGCAGCTTGTACGCCGGGTCAGCGCCGACCAGGACAAACGGTACCTGATTGGTCGTATGAGCGGTCCACGGCTCGCCGGTTGCCTCATCGACCATCACCTCTGCATTACCGTGATCGGCGCAGATAAAGAGAACACCTCCGGCTGCCTTGATGGCTTCAACTGCACGTCCTACGCAGGCATCGACGGTCTCAATCGCCTTGATCGCAGCCGACTCCACGCCCGTGTGGCCTACCATATCCGGGTTTGCAAAATTGATGATGATGACATCATATTTGCCGGACTCAATCGCCTCCACCAGCTTATCGCACACGATCGGTGCGCTCATCTCCGGTTTCAGGTCGTAGGTCGGAACCTCCTTCGGAGACGGAACCAGAATGCGGTCCTCGCCCTCGTTCGGCTCTTCCACGCCGCCGTTGAAGAAAAATGTTACGTGTGCATATTTCTCGGTCTCGGCGATACGTGCCTGCGTCATATGGTGCGCCGCCAGGAACTCTCCAAACGTGTTCTTAATCTCTTCCTTCTTGAACGCAATCAGCTTGTTCCCGATCGTCTCATCGTAATCGGTAAAGCATACAAACGTCAGATCAAGCTTCTTCTCTCTCGCAAATCCGGTAAATCCCTCATCGCAGAATGCGCGGGTGATCTCTCTTGCACGGTCCGGACGGAAGTTGAAGAAAATGACGGAATCGCCATCCTGAATCGTGGCAATCGGCTTTCCGTCCTTCTCTACATAGAACGGTACGACGAACTCATCGTTTACCTCTTTATCATAGGATGCCTGAATGCCTGCACACGCGCTTTCTGCCTTCTCGCCCTCTGCCTTTGTCAGCACATCATAAGCTTTCTGGACACGATCCCAGTTTTTATCACGGTCCATCGCATAGTAGCGTCCCATCACGGAAGCCACCTCGCCGATGCCAAGCTGCTGCATCTTCTTCTCTAATTCTGCTACGAACTCCTTGCCGGAGGTCGGCGGTGTATCACGTCCGTCCAGAAAGCAGTGCACATACACTTTTTTAAGTCCCTGACGTTTTGCGAACTCCAGAAGTCCGAATAAATGAGTCAGATGGCTGTGAACGCCGCCGTCTGATACCAGTCCGAACAGATGCAGGGCGGAATCATTTTTCTTGCAGGTGTCTGCGGCTGCCAGAAATTCCGGATTTTCAAAGAAATCGCCATCCTCGATTGATTTCGTGATACGGGTCAGCTCCTGGTATACGATACGTCCGGCGCCCATATTTAAATGACCAACCTCCGAGTTACCCATCTGTCCGTCCGGCAGACCGACCGCCAGACCGCTGGCATTGCCGCGCACAAACGGGCACTGGCTCATCAGCTGATCCATGATCGGTGTCTTTGCCTCACACACGGCATTGTGCTCACAGGTATCTCTCATGCCGTATCCATCGAGAATCATTAATACGGTTGGCTTTTTTTTCATCTCTTTCTTCTTCCTTTCCTTCCATGAAATGAACCGTTTTTCTGAAACAACCGGATGAACCAACAATTTTGATTGTTTCAGGTCAAAACCTTCACCTTCTTTTTTTACTGGCAAAAAGGGGACTGCCACGCCTCACACGTGCGACAGCCCCCTTTTTCTCATCTCTTATTTATAATTTACAATCTTTCCAAAATCTGCCTTTAAGGATGCGCCGCCTACCAGACCGCCATCGATATCCGGCTGTGCAAACAGCTCCGGAGCCGATGCTGCAGATACGGAACCGCCGTACTGGATGCGGATCGCCTCTGCGGTCGCCTCATCGTACACTTCCTTGATGCACGCACGGATCGCGCCGCACACTTCCTCAGCCTGCTCGGTGGTCGCTACCTTTCCGGTACCGATCGCCCAGATTGGCTCGTATGCGATCACAGCTGTCTTTGCCTGCTCTGCGGTCACATTCTGGAATGCGATCTTGATCTGCTGACGGATCCAGTCAAGCGTGATGCCCTGCTCTCTCTGGGTCAGAGTCTCGCCGCAGCAGATGATCGGGGTCAGACCGTGCTCAAATGCTTTCAGTACCTTCTTATTGACCGTCTCATCGGTCTCTGCAAAGTATTCTCTGCGCTCGGAATGTCCGATAATCACGTATTTAACGCCTGCATCGGTCAGCATATTCGGGGAAATCTCGCCGGTGTAAGCACCTTTCTCCTCGAAATACATATTTTCAGCGCCGACTGCGATGTTGGTTCCCTCGCACGCTTTTACAACCGGGATAATATCAATCGCCGGTACGCAGAATACAACGTCTACATCTTCCGAAACAACGAGTGGCTTCAGAAGCTCTACCAGAGCTACTGCCTCCGACGGCGTCATGTTCATTTTCCAGTTGCCTGCTACGATCTTTCTTCTAGCCATGACTATTCTATTCCTCTTTTCTGTTTGTTTATTTGTTACTGTTCACGCATACGTGCCCAGTAACGGAATTTGCCGTGGCTTCGCATTTAAATACGGCAAATTCCTGCTGCCACCACGTTTTCTTACGGCACTTTCGGTTCCAAAAGTGCCTACCTGTAAACAGTAACATTTATTTATTATTCGCTGCCGCTACACCCGGAAGCTCCTTTCCCTCTAAGAATTCCAGGGAAGCGCCGCCGCCGGTGGAAATATGGGTCATCTTGTCGCCAAATCCAAGCTGGTTGACCGCTGCTGCAGAATCGCCGCCACCGATGATCGTGGTCGCTTCGGTGTCTGCCAGTGCTTTTGCAACTGCGATTGTACCCTGTGCCAGAGTCGGGTTCTCAAATACACCCATCGGTCCGTTCCATACAACTGTCTTAGCAGATTTTACGGTGTCTGCATACAGCTTTGCAGTTTCCGGTCCTATGTCAAGTCCCATCGTGTCAGCCGGGATAGCGTCAACCGATACATTCTGTACCTCGATCGGTGCATCGATCGGATCCGGGAAGGATGCTGCTACAGCTGCATCAACCGGAAGAAGCAGTTTCTTGCCAAGCTTCGCCGCCTTCTCTACCATCTCACGGCAATAATCTAACTTTGTATCATCGACTAAGGATTTACCAATCTCCTTGCCCTGTGCTTTTAAGAAGGTAAATGCCATGCCGCCGCCGATGATCAGCGTGTCGCACTTCTCCAGCAGGTTTGAGATAACGTTTAATTTATCGGCTACCTTCGCGCCGCCTAAAATGGCAACGAACGGGCGGACCGGGTTATCTACTGCATTTCCAAGGAAATCGATCTCTTTCTGCATCAGGTAACCAACTACTGCGGTGTCCACATACTGGGTCACGCCTACGTTTGAGCAGTGTGCGCGGTGTGCAGTACCAAATGCATCGTCCACATAGACATCACACAGGGATGCCAGATCCTTGCTGAACGCCTCACCGTTCTTGGTTTCCTCGGCACGGTAACGGGTGTTCTCAAGCAGAACAACCTCGCCATCCTTCATCGCCTCAACGGCTGCCTTTGCGTTCGGTCCAACCACTTCCGGATCGGCTGCAAATTTCACTTCCTGTCCCAGAAGTTCAGACAGACGAACGGCTACCGGTGCCAGAGACAGCTCCGGCTTCGGCTCTCCCTTCGGTTTGCCAAGATGGGAGCAGAGAATTACCTTTCCGCCGTCCGCAATCAGTTTTTTGATCGTCGGAAGCGCTGCCACCAGACGGTTTTCATCGGTGATCTTTCCTTCTTTTAACGGTACGTTGAAATCACAGCGTACCAGAACGCGTTTGCCCTTTACATTGATATCATCCACGGATTTTTTATTCAGCATATCCTGTCTCCTTTACATTATAAAAGAATAAAAAACAGGTCCGGTCCCGACCGAGGACCGGACCCATCTTGAATCCTTATGATTTTCTATCGAATCGATAAAATTATGCCAGCTCTGCGAAGTATTTGATTGTACGAACCATCTGGCTTGTGTAGGAGTTCTCGTTGTCATACCAGGAAACAACCTGTACCTGATATAAGTCATCACCGATCGGAGATACCATAGTCTGTGTAGAATCAAACAGGGAACCATAGCGGATACCTACGATATCGGAAGAAACGATCTCATCCTCGTTGTAGCCAAAGGACTCAGTCTGAGCTACCTTCATAGCCTCGTTGATAGCTTCCTTGGTAACGTCAGCTTTCTTAACAACAGCTGTCAGAATGGTAGTGGAACCAGTCGGAACCGGAACACGCTGTGCGGAACCGATGAGCTTGCCGTTTAATTCCGGAATAACCAGACCAATCGCTTTTGCAGCACCGGTGGAGTTCGGAACGATGTTGACAGCGCCTGCTCTTGCTCTTCTTAAATCGCCTTTTCTGTGCGGTCCGTCCAGAATCATCTGATCGCCTGTGTAAGCGTGGATGGTGGACATGATACCGGACTGAATCGGAGCATAATCGTTTAATGCCTTAGCCATCGGAGCCAGGCAGTTAGTTGTACAGGATGCTGCGGAGATAATCTTATCTTCTGGTTTCAGTGTCTTGTGGTTTACATTGTATACGATAGTCGGAAGGTCATTGCCTGCCGGTGCGGAGATAACGACTTTCTTAGCGCCTGCATCGATATGTGCCTGTGCTTTTGCCTTGGATGTATAGAATCCGGTACACTCCAGAACTACGTCTACACCAATCTCGCCCCACGGAAGTTCAGCAGCGTTTGCCTTTGCGTAGATAGTAATCTTCTTGCCATCTACTACAATATAATCTTCGCCAGCTTCTACCGTATGTCCATCGTATCTGCCCTGAGCAGAATCATACTTTAACAGGTGAGCTAACATTTTCGGATTTGTCAGATCGTTGATAGCTACGACTTCGTAACCCTCAGCGCCAAACATCTGTCTGAAAGCCAGACGACCAATACGACCAAAACCATTAATTGCAACTTTTACTGCCATGATCTCATTCCTCCTAGAAATTCATCTTCATGATTGTTAAATATTAATCAACCCTGCTTGTATTGTACCCAACTTTTCCTAAAATAGCAAGTGGTTTTTTGTAAATTTTACAGCAAATATTCAGTATTCTCTCTCTTTCTGCGCACAACTTCGACGGATTGTCATATATTAAATGGAATTTTGTGCTGACAGTCTTAATTTTGCATATTTTTTTAACCAAATGCTCTAATTCGAACTATTTTCATTTTAATCGATCTCTTCTTGTTTTTCAACCTTTTTCCGTGGCTTCGCATTTGAATACGGCAAATTCCTGCTGCCACCACGTTTTCTTACGGCACTTTCGGTTCCAAAAGTGCCTACCCGTGAACAATAACCCGGCCACTTTGCAACTCGCCATCCGGCGTCTTGTAAACCTCCACACTTTCTTGCAGATCGTTTCTTTTTTTACTATAATAACTTTAATCATCGTTTTGGTTTACACATTTTGCAGACCGGATCAACTCATTTCCTACATCAAATAAATTCCGGAGGTTTTATATATGAAGATAAAGGAAGGAAAATCAGCGCTGGAACAGAATCTGTACCGATCCTTTCTGCTCCTTTCCGCTACTCTGGTGCTCATCTCACTTGGTTTTACTCTGTTTTTTGATATTTCCAGACAGCGAAAGGATATGGACAAGCTGATCAGCGGCACTGCTTCTTATATTGCTGCAATTCCGGATGTCGCCGCCATGCTGGAAAACGGCTATCCTGATTCCACCGTGACCCGCGACCTGGATTCTCTTTCTTTGAATATACCAGATATCAATGTCATCCTCATCAGTGATAAAAACGGACTGCGCTTTTACCACACGAACCGTCTGAAAACCGGCGATTCCTACGTGGCAGGTGACGAGGACGCTATTCTGGCAGGAAGCGATCCATATATCACAACCGGCTACGGCACGCACGGCATGCAGCGGCGCGCCTTTCACGCAGTAAAAAACAGCGACGGAGAGATCGTCGGTTTTGTGATGGTTTCCCTGTTCACCGCTACTCTGTCAGCCCAGCACCGCAGTCTGCTGTTCTTTTATATAATTATATTCCTGATCATGATGATCGTCAGCATTTCCCTGACGCACACAATGTTCTCCCTGCTGCGCGACTCCCTGTTGGGATATGACCCGGAAGAACTCGTCAATATTTATACCCGCCAGGATGAGGTCATGAATATGATCGACGAGGGACTTGCCGCAACCGATCTGGACGGCAGAATTCTCTTTGCCAACCAGAAAGTTTCCACGATACTCGGTCGTCCTGCAAACGAACCTCCGCTCACCCACTTAACGATTCAGGAATTGTTTCCACAGACCGCTTTCGATCAGGTCATAAAAACCGGCGAAAGTGTAACGCACGAGAGCATCAGCTTCGCCGGACGCCAGCTCATCGTCAAGGAGGTGCCGATCCATGGACGCGGTAAACAGGCGCGCCGGGGTGTCCTGATCGTTTTATTTGACCGCACCGACCTCCTGCGTCTCTCCGACGAGCTTTCCGGCGCCCACAATATGTTGGACACGCTGCGCGCGTTCAACCATGAATTTTTAAATAAGCTGCACATCATTCTCGGCTACCTACAGACCGGGGAGATTCAGCAGGCGATGAATTTTATCACCAACAGCAGCCTTGTCTCCAGCCAGTCCGTCCGTGAGACAGCCAACTGCATCCGCGTTCCGAAAATCTGTGCGCTTGTGATCGGGAAAATGATGCACGCCGCCGAGCTTGGCATCCGCCTGCAGGTCAGCGCCGACAGCACCTGCCGCGACCATGATCTGCTGATCCCGGTGGAAGGATTTGTCACCATTCTCGGCAATCTGATGGAAAATGCCATTGAAGAGCTAAGCCACGATCACACCGCCAGTCCGGATGTCATTAACGCATCTGAAAGCCCGCGCGAGATCCACATCGGCATCTACTGCCGCCCAGACGTCAACATCATCACCTGCGAGGACACCGGGCACGGCATACAGCCACAGCTGCTCGATCATATTTTCGAAAAAGGTGTTTCCTCCAAGGGCGAGAACCGCGGAACCGGGCTTTTCCTGGTTCATGAGCTGATGGAGGAGTACGGCGGAACCATTGATATCGACACAGAGCCTGGCGAGGGCACCTGCTTCACCCTGACATTTACCCGAAAGGAGACAGAATCTAATGTATAAAGTCATTATTATAGAAGATGATCCGATGGTTGCATCCATCAATAAACAGTATGTCGAGCTGACCTCCTCTTTTCACGTGGAGGCAACTTTCAAAAACGGCATCCTTGCCCTGCAGTATCTGCAGAACTGCACGGTTGACCTGATTATTCTCGACTACTACACGCCTCAGATGAACGGTGACGAATTTATCGACCAGCTCCACGCGGCTGGCATGACCCCTGCGATCATCATGGTAACCTCTGCCAACGACGCAGAGACCGTCCGCCGGCTTATTTCCCGCGGCGTCACCGATTATCTCGTCAAACCATTTGAATATGACCGTTTCAAAGCTGCCCTGGAACGATTTGCGAAACGTCAGGAGGAATTGAAAACATCGGCGTCCGCTTCTGACCTGGGACAGGCGGAGATCGACCGCCTCTTCTCCGTCCCGGATGTCTCCTCCCAGAGCGCTCCGCTGACAAAGGGCCTAAATGAACGCACCCTTGGACTGATCCGTCTCTTTCTCTCCGAACATCCGGAGGAGGTCTGGTCCAGCGAACAGATTTCGGAACAGGTTCATTTGTCCCGTATTACAGTCCGGCGGTACTTAAATTACCTGGTTGAAACCAACGAACTGGTCAGCATGATCGATTACCAGACCGGTGGACGCCCTTCTATTAAATATAGATATTCCGGAAAATAAGAGCCACTTCGTTTTCCAGCAATATACAGGTTTTTCCTGCCTTTTCGCGGCTACAGCTGTACAGATTCATCATAGAACCGTATCTATACTGCAGTCGCTTTCTTATAGTCATTTTTATTTACAATACTTACAAAACTGTATTTAAAATTACATAAATTGACTTCCCTTTTTCAATCTTATAAACTGCTTATAAAAGAAATAAACAAATTCTTAAAAAAGAATGGAGGGAAGTTCTATGTTAGAACACATTATGGGGTACTTTGGAACTTACACACCGGCAGCGGACGGTGCGATTGCTACATTCCAGTTCGAGTATCTGACCACACTTGGTTTCGCAGCCATCGTTATCTTCTTAGGACGCGCGATTGTCGCTCACAGCGCCCTGCTCAGAAAATATGCAATACCGGCTCCGGTTATTTCCGGTATCATCTTTTCTGTTGTTGTATCTATCATCAAGGGTTCCGGAATCATCGGTTTTTCCTTTGATGCAAAAATCGTGAAAGACTTATGCCAGAACTTATTCTTCCTGTGCGTAGGTTTCGGCTTCAGCTACAAGATGTTAAAGCATGCAGGCGGAAAGCTTTGTATCGCAATCGCAGTTGCAGCCTGTGTCCTGATTACCTTACAGGATGTCGTTGGTTACCTGGTAGGCAGCGCCATCGGTCTTCATCCGCTTCTGGCTCTGCAGTGTTCTTCCTCAGCTATGTCCGGCGGTGTTGGTACTGCTTCTGCATTTGGTCCTATCTTCGAGAACATGGGTGCTCCGGATGCAACCACAGTCGGTGTAGCAGCCGGTACTATGGGCAACATCATGGGTTCCTTAATCGGTGGCCCGGTTGCAGCTTTCCTGATTTCCCGTCACGGTCTGAAATCTGACCCGAACGACAGACCGGAATCCGCAAAAGCAGGTTCAGCAGCTGTTCTTAACAACACCCGTATGATCAAAGCATTTGCCCTGTCTCTGCTTGTAGCAGCACTTGGTATGCCGATCTACTGCCTGTTAGACAACATCCCAATGATCGAGATGCCGAAATTCATCGGCTGTCTGTTCGCAGGTGCTATCGCAAGAAACATCATGGATGCAGCTGGTATCGAATTCCCGGTTCCGGAGATCGACGCTATCGAGCATATGTTCCTGGAACTCTACCTGGCACTGGTTCTGATGACCATCGATATCACAAAGCTGGCTCCGGTAGCTGGTCAGATGGGTATCATCCTCCTTGCACAGGCTATCCTGATGGCACTCTTTGCAATCTTCGTATCCTTCAACGTATTTGGCCGCGATTACGGTGCAGCTGTTATGGCAGCTGGTAACTGTGGATGGGGCTGTGGTTCAGGTCCGAACGCAGTAGCAAACGAGAAAGCCGTTATGGATCAGTATGGATGGCACACCGTTGCTTGGGTTCTGTATCCGTCCTTCGCAGTTATCATCGACGATATTTACAACCCGATTTTCCTTTCCATCTTCTCCAGCCTGATTACAAAATAATCACTGAGACGAGATAGGAACACTTCATATAAGACATCTTTTATATAACAACATACCTAAAGCTCAATTGAAAATGTAACCTGAAAGAAGAGCGTCCGGTTCCCCCACATAAACCGGACGCTCTTTTTTGTTACTGTTCACGCATACGTGCCCAGTAACGGAATTTGCCGTGGCTTCGCATTTAAATACGGCAAATTCCTGCTGCCACCACGTTTTCTTACGGCACTTTCGGTTCCAAAAGTGCCTACCTGTGAACAGTTACATTTATATTTTCCTCTTCCTTGGTCTTGTCTTATCACTGTTTTTTATGTTATACTTTTATAGAGTTTTAATATTCTTTTAATCGCTAAGGCAGCATTCGACAGAACCGCTGCGTTTTTTTCTATATACTGATAAACTACGAAAAGGTGAGATCTATGAAAATAAAAAAACTGGTAAAATTGGCACCAATGATGCTTCTTACCTTCCTGCTCGGACTTTCCGGCTGTTCCGGCAGCACCTCCGCAGATGCGCGGGTCAACGACCATCCCAACGAAGCAGACGAAGAGCTGCACGTTCTGACCATCGGAACTGCCGACAGCGGCGGAACCATGTACCCGGTTGGCAGTGCCATCGCCTCTGTTTTAAGCGGACATGATGAACAGCTCAAGGTCAATTTAAGCGCCTCCAACGGTTCCTACACGAACGTGGAAAATATCAAAAACGGACAATTTGATATGGGACTGGTCAGCGGCGATGTGGCATTTTCCGCCTATCAGGGAACGGACGAATTTTCCGGTCATCCGGTCGAATCCCTGCGGGCGATCGGGGCCGTCTATTCAAGCCTGTCCACCTGGATGGCGCCGGAATCCGAGCATATCTCCTACGTTCATGAACTCGCCGGACACCACATTGCCGTCGGACCAGAAGGATCCACCACGGAGCTTTCCGCCCGCACCGCTCTCAAGGCAGCCGGGCTCAATATTGCCAACACTGCCCTTGAAAACTACAGCTTCTCCGCCAGCGTGGACTCTGTCTTAAACGGTAAACTCGACGCCGTCCACAGCTTCGCCGGAATCCCGGTCCACAGCCTGACCGACCTGGCCAGCCAGACGCCCTGCCGCCTGCTGGAGTACACTGACGAAGAACTGCAAAAAATTCTTGCAGCCAGCCCCTTCTACGTCCGCGCCACCGTCCCAGCCGGTACCTATCCGGGACAAACCGAGACACTGAAAACCTTCGGAATCAAATGCCTTCTCTGCGTGGACGCATCCATGGACGAACAGCTGGTCTACACCATCACCAAGATTCTCGACGAATCCCGTGAAGAACTGATCAGCGCCCACCCCTCCTTAAGTAACTTATCTGATCCGGAATATATATGCAGCCAGCTTCCTATTCCGCTGCATCCGGGAGCTGAGAAATATTATACGGAACAGGGGCTGTTGAAAACAGAGTAACATGATAGCAAACAAAAACAGGTAACACCAAAACCTGGCGCATGGACGAATTTTCCTAAGACAAAAAACCAGGGCTGCAGCATTCCGCAGTCCTGGCTTTTTCGATGCCCGATTACCTGATTATTTTTACTTCCGGATCTCCCGCAGCAAATTCACCATCTCGATTGCTCCCATCGCGCAGTCAAATCCCTTATTTCCGCTCTTTGTTCCCGCTCTCTCGATCGCCTGCTCGATCGTATCCGTCGTCAGCACACCGAACATAACCGGCACGCTGCTTGCCAGAGAAACCTGTGCGATTCCTTTCGAAACCTCGCTGCACACATAATCATAATGGCTTGTGCTTCCACGGATAACTGCACCCACGCAGATCACCGCATCATACTTTCCGCACTTCGCCATCTCCGACGCAATCAGCGGAATCTCAAAAGCACCTGGAACCCACGCAACATCTACATCCTCCTCCGAGACATTGTGACGACGCAGCGCATCCTGCGCGCCTGCAACCAGTTTCGAGGTGATAAACTCATTGAATCGTGCCGCCACAATTCCGATCCTCATATTATTTTCCGCTACTACGTTTCCTTCAAATGTACGCATAAGTACCATCCTTTCCGACGATCTATTTTCGCCTGTCACTTTTTCTATTTAAAATTCAAAATATGTCCCATCCGCGCCTGCTTCGTTTTCAGGTAAAATCCATCATACGGCGTTGCCTCCATCTGAATCGGCACGCGCTCCTTGATTTCCATGCCAAAATCCGAAAGCTGATATACCTTATCCGGGTTATTGGTCAGAAGACGCAGCGTCTTGATTCCCAGATCCTTTAAAATCTGCGCCCCAATGTAGTATTCCCGCAGATCGCCCTTAAATCCCAGCGCCAGGTTCGCATCCAGCGTATCCATGCCGCCATCCTGCAGCTTGTAGGCGCGCAGCTTATTTAAAAGCCCGATGCCGCGTCCCTCCTGCCGCATATAAAGGAGAACGCCTCGTCCCTCTTTCTCAATCTGGGTCATCGCCGACGCAAGCTGCTGTCCGCAGTCACACCGCAGGGAACCAAATGCATCGCCGGTCAGGCACTCCGAATGCACGCGGCAGAGTACATCTTTCCCATCTCCGATATCGCCCTTGACGAGTGCCACATGGTGTTCTCCATTTAAGAGATTCAGGTAGCCATACGCGCGGAATTCGCCGTATTTCGTCGGCATCCGCGTCTCTGCCACACACTCGACCAGCTTTTCATGTCTCTTGCGGTACTCCTGCAGCTGTTTAATGGAAATCATCGCCAGACCCCATTGTTCTGCCATCGCAAATAATTCTTCCGACCGCATCATCGTTCCATCCTCGCGCATGATCTCGCAGCACAGACCGCATTCCGGCAGCCCTGCAAGCCGCATCAGGTCTACCGTCGCCTCTGTGTGACCGTTGCGCTCCAGAATGCCGTTTTTCTTCGCCATCAGCGGAAACATATGTCCCGGACGGCGGAAATCCTCCGGCTTTGTGTCCGGATCCACGCACGCGCGCGCCGTAATACCGCGCTCCTCGGCAGAAATACCGGTGGTCGTCGTTTTATGGTCGATCGATACGGTAAACGCCGTCTCATGGTTATCCGTGTTATCCATCACCATCTGTGGGAATTGCAACTTCCGGCAGATTTCTGCGCTCATCGGCATACAGATTAAGCCCTTCGCATGCGTCGCCATGAAATTGACATTTTCTGTCGTGGCAAAACTTGCCGCGCAGATAAGATCGCCTTCGTTTTCGCGATCCTCGTCATCCGTAACCAGGATTAAATGTCCCTGTTTCAGCTCGTCCAGAGCCTTTTCAACTGTATCAAACTGCTTCATTGTTCTCCTCCTCTATTAAAATCCATATCGCTGCAGAAATTCTCTTGTCATGCCCTTTCCTGCCTTATCCTCTTCTTCTACTCCCATCAGCTTCGCCACATACTTTCCAATGCAGTCATTTTCCAGATTGACGATATCGCCTGCCCTCTTAAACGCAAGCGCTGTCTCCTGCAGTGTATGCGGGATGATGGAAACGGAAAATGATACGTGATCCACCCGTGCGACCGTCAGGCTGATTCCGTCGATCGCGATCGATCCTTTTTCCACAATCAGCCGCAGAATCGGTTCTGGGGCCTGAATCGTATACCAGACGGCATTTCCGTCCCGGCGCACATCCCGGATGGTTCCAGTTCCATCGATGTGACCGGAGACGATATGTCCGCCAAACCGTCCGCCCGCCAGCATCGCCCGCTCCAGATTGACCGGGCTTTTGACACCCAGCGCCCCCAGGGACGAACGGTTCAGCGTCTCATGCATTACATCCGCACAGAAATAATCTCTCCCAAATGACGTGACCGTCAGACACACACCGTTGACCGCAATGCTGTCGCCCAGATGAACATCCGAGAGCACCTTGGACGCAGCAACCGTCAGCCGTGCCGAGACTGCCTGGCGCTCAATCGCACGGATCCTTCCCACTTCCTCTATGATTCCTGTGAACATCTTTTCTCCTTTTCAAATCAGCGATTTTTTCCCGTTCTAACACCGCCTCATGCATCTTGACCGGACACCTCATATTCCAGCAGCAGATCCTCTCCCAGCCACACTGCCTCCGGCTTTTTAAGAAGAAATGCCTCCGGCGGCGCATCCACACCGGTTCCCCTCACCGGGGTCGGGGCGCCTGCACCTCCGAAAATCTTCGGAGCAATGTACGCCTGCACCCGGTTCACAAGCCCTGCCTTTAAAAACGACCATGCCAGCGTCCCGCCGCTCTCGACCATCACGCTGTCCACTTTCTCCTCGCCCAGCCGCTGCATCATCGCCTGCAAATCCAGTTCTCCCTCTTTTGCCGGGACACTTAAAACACGACAGCCGGCGTCCTCATATGCTTTCTTCCTTCCGGCATCCGATACCGCCGTCACAATCCAGGTCGGTGTCTCCCGCGCGGTCTGTACCACGGTCGATGAAAGCGGTGTCCGAAGCTTCGTATCTGCAATCACCCGGATCGGATTTTTTCCTCCCGGAATCCGGCAGGTCAGCTGCGGATTGTCCGCCAGCACCGTCGAAACGCCAGTCAGAATCGCCATATAACGCCCGCGGTCCTCATGCACCCGCTTCCGCGCCGCCTCGCCCGTGATCCACTGGGATTTACCCGACACCGTCGCTGTCTTTCCGTCGAGTGTCATCGCGTATTTCAGCACCGTAAACGGAAGTTTCGTCCGCATGAAATGAAAGAACACCTCATTCTGCCGTTCACACTCTCCGCGTAAAACTCCGGCCACCACTTCCAGCCCCTTTTCCCTCAGAAGCCGGATGCCGCGCCCTGCCACCACCGGATTCGGATCCGTGCAGCCGACAATCACGCGCTTCACCCCGGATGCCAGCACCGCTTCCGTGCACGGCGGCTGTTTTCCGGTGTGGCAGCAAGGTTCCAGTGTCACATATAAATCCGCTCCCGCCGTCTCTTCGCCCCGCTCTGCCGCATTCTTAAATGCCTCCCGCTCTGCATGAAGCTGTCCATATCGTGTATGATATCCCTCGCCGATGATGCGTCCATCCTTTACCAGCACCGCGCCGACCATCGGATTCGGATTGACCCATCCGTGCCCTTTTTCTGCCAGTGCTAACGCCTGCTTCATATATTCCCGATCCTGTGGCTGCTCACCGGGAACCTTTACATGGATTCGTTCCATCTTTTTCCCCACCTTTCTATCAAAAGAATGTGCCAAGGCACATTCTCGCACCGAACGCGGTCGCCTGCGACATATTTCTGCTTCGCGCAAGTGTGCATCCTCACGGAGCGTTTTTTGTTTCATATGATACAATTTTCTATTGAAACAAAAAAGCCCTGAAATGTGAAATACTTTTATTTTCACATCTCAGGGCTTATAATTTCTATTTTATAATATCTTTCATGATATTAATTATCGTAAATATTTTTTATACATCCTTTCTCGATGACTTTTCTCCCTCTTTTGCCATAGCGGTATATATCCGCCATATCCATCATCCGGGGGAGTGTATCTGGAAGCTTCCCGGCACCGCCGTTTTTATTTACGTTTTTTCTTCTTTCATCCAGACTATACAGTCGGTTTTGGAATTGCACCAAATCATGCGCCATGCGCTCGCGGACTTTACCGCCGGTCGGGAATTACACCCTGCCCTGAAGATATCGTTATTTTGTTGTCATTCATTATCTGTATTGCATTATAGATCCAGAGAATCCGTTTGTCAATCCATTATTTTTTTCATTTATTGATTGATGACAACGTTATCTGACACACATTTTCAGCCATTTTAAGCGCCGCTTCAAGTGTCTGCTTCCACTGCTTTCCCGTTCAATTTAGCGCGCTCTACACAGCGCCCCATAATGCGCCCAATCAAAAGAAGATACACGATCACCGACACCGTCGTTCCGCCGAAATCCGATACCACTTCTGCGTAGAAAACATTTTCAACTCCCGCAAACACCGGAATCAGGAACACGCTGACCAGGTACAGCAGCTTCCGGAACATTGACAGCGAGATCGCCACCGACGGCACACCCATTCCGGTAAATCCATCCACGACCTCATACTGGACTGCCAGCGGAATAATCCCCATCGTGTAGACCCGGATCGCCCAGACGGTTAATTCCACATAGGAATCATTGCGCGTAAAGAGATAGACAAAATACCTCGCCAGCGTCCGGGAAAACAGGAACATGATGCTGCACTGCACCACCGCCAGCAATGTGATATACCTCTGTGCGCTCCGGATCCGATCCGGGCGTCCCGCGCCGAAATTGAAGCCCAGGATCGCCCCCGTTCCCGATGTAATGCCTCCGAGCGGCATCGTCACGATCAGCATAAAGCTCTGCACGATTGTCGTACAGGTCAAAAGCATATCCGACTCCGCGCCGCCATGCATCTGAATCACTGTATTAAGCGAAATGATCAGCACATTGTCAAATGCGATAATCAGAAATGGCGACAGTCCCATCAGCGCAATCTTACAGACTGTCTTCACCTGCGGACATTCAAATTCAAGCCGCAGAAGCACGCGATTTCCTCGCAGAAAACGAAGGACAAAGGCCGCCGACGCAAACTGTGACAGAACCGTGGCAAACGCCGCCCCCGCCACGCCCATGTCAAACACAAAAATAAACACTGGATCCAGCACAATATTCGTTACCGCACCGAGCGCCACCGAAATCATTCCGATCCGCGCAAATCCCTGGCAGATAATAAACTGGTTCATTCCGATCGAAAGCAGCGCAAAGACCGTTCCCAGCAGATAGATCGTAAAGTACGATTCCGCATACGGCAGAATCGCCTCACTCGCACCAAACCGCGTCAAAATTTCTCGTTTAAATACAAACAGAACCAACGTCAGAACCGACGACAACCCGACAATCATCCAGAAGCTGTTTGCCAGAATCTTTTTCGCTTTCTCATCCTGCCCCTCGCCCATACGGATGCTCATGAGCGGCGAGCCGCCCAGACCGACCAGATAGGCAAACGCGGAGATCAGCGTCACAATCGGTCCGCTGACGCCGACGCCCGCAAGCGCCGTCTCCCCGATCACCGGGATATTTCCAATATAGATTCGATCGACCACGCTGTAGAGCACATTGATAAACTGCGCCAGCATCGAAGGAATCGCCAGACGGAGCACCAGCCGCCGGATATCGTCCCGCCCCAAATCATTTTCTATCTTCATATGTATCCCACCTCCGTATGAAACCCGCCCTGCTGTTTTGTTTTCATGTTTTCTTAACTTTTCCTCCCAGAACTGGTTCCATGCGTGTTTCTATCGCCAGAGTCTACTCCCTCTTCTGTCGTTACTGTTCACACACGTGTGCCCAGCAACGGGATTTTGTCGATGCTGCGCATTCCAAATCGGCAAAATCTGCTGCCAGAACTGTATCGTACGGAATTTTCAGTTCAGAAAATTCCTGCCTGTGAACAGTTACCCTCTGTCCTTTATACCGTCTGCCCGCCAAAATGTCAATGAGATATTCCTGATAAAAATTACCCCTTTTTTGTACAGTAAAAAGCGCCGGCACTGCAAGCAGGTCCGGCGCTTTTTACCCAATATCGGTTGCTGGTTGTCAACCGATACCGAAAAGATCCCAGCAGAAAATCTTGGACAGTTCGTAACGGAGTGTAATGCATCAAGGAATTTCGAGTAACTTGATTTTTTTTGTTCGTCTCTGTCCGCGTTCTTCCGCGCGGGAATGATTTTCATCCGTTCAATAAGTTAATGCGCTGCATACGCATTTTATTGCACGTTAATCAAAAAAATTTTAAAAACTTTTTTTGATATAGACTATTTTATTATGAAAACCTGTTTTCGTCAAGTTTTCAGGGGTTAAATTATTACAAGTTGTTACAGGAAAATGTATTTGAGAACGAAGAGCACCGCCAGCACATACATCAGCGGAGTGATCTTCTTTGCTTTTCCTGCTGCCACATTCAAAAGCACATAAGAGATAATTCCCATGGAAATACCCTCGGAAATGCTGTAGAACAACGGCATGGCGATGATTGCCAGATATGCCGGGATTGCCTCGGTGATATTGTCCTCATCGAAACGAATTTCGGTTACAGTTCCCACCATCAGGAAGCCAACCATGATTAATGCCGGAGCCGTCGCAAAGGACGGGATCGCCGTAAAAATCGGTGCAAACAGGGTGGAAAGCAGGAACAGGAGTGCCGATACCAGGGCAGTCAGACCGGTACGTCCTCCGACTGCAACACCCGATGCAGACTCAACGAAGGTAGTCGTTGTGGAAGTACCTAATACCGCACCAAAGGAAGTTGCGATCGCATCTGCCATCAGCGCCGGACGGATACCCGGAAGACGGCCTTCCTCGTCCAGCATGTCTGCCTTGGTTGCTACACCAATTAATGTACCAAGTGTATCAAAAATATCTACAAACAGGAATGAGAAAATAACTACGATAAAATTGATAATTCCAACTGCATCGAAGTCAACGGTAAAGCATTTACCAAATGTCTCTCCCAGTTTGGAGAAATCGGTGATTCCCAGGGTCGGGAACAGGGTGTAGAAACCATTCTCTACGTCCGGTGTGTAAATGCCGGTTACCTGGCACAGCATACCGAGAATCCAGGTTCCCAGAATGCCGTACAGAATCGCGCCCTTTACACGGTAGGTGTATAAAACCGCCATGATAAACAGACCGATCAGCGCCAGCAGCGCGCAGATACCTGCGGTATGGAAATTTTCCGGGAAGCTGATGATCGTTACCAGTGTGGAAGAGTCTACTGAAAGTCCCGCATTCTGAAGACCGATAAATGCGATGAACAGACCGATGCCGACGGACACACCGCGCTTTAAAGTCAACGGAATCGCATTGAAGATCGCCTCGCGCACGTTTGTCAGAGACAGCACGATGAAGATCAGACCCTCTGCAAATACAGCCAGCAGTGCAACATGCCAGCTATAGCCATAGCCCGCGCACACCGTATACGCCATATACGCGTTGAGCCCCATGCCTGCGGACAGAACGAACGGCAGGTTCGCCATAAATGCCATGCAGGCAGTACCGATGAATGATGCCAGAGCCGTAGCCAGAAGCACCGCAGTCGGGTCCATGCCGGTCGATCCGAGGATGCTCGGATTAACTGCCAGAATGTACGCCATCGTCATAAAGGTCGTAATTCCAGCCATGACTTCCGTCTTTACGGTCGTCTGATGCTCGGATAGCTTAAATACTTTTTCAAACATCTTTTCTTCTCCTTGTGTTTTTCATTCTATGATTCAACCGCTACAAAATCTCATGAAGCGGACGGCGCACCTTTTTGCGGGTGATCTCCACCAGCCCAAGCCGCGTCATATCCACCAGGATCGTTTTGACCGGATCACGGGAAAGCTCTTCCCCGAGCGTCCGCATCAGCGTCTCCTGATCTTCTTTCGATTCCATATCGATAAAATCCACAATAATAATACCGGAAAGATTCCGCAGGGAAAGCTGGCGCGCCACCTCATGCGCCGCCTCCAGATTAATCTTAAGAATGGTCTCCGCCGGTGTCTTCTTGCCGGTGTATTTCCCCGTATTGACATCGATAACTGTCAACGCTTCCGTAGGTTCAATCACAAGATATCCACCGGATTTCATCCAGACACGGCGATCCGACGCACTTTTAAGCACCGATTCCAGGCGGTACAGCTTCATTAATGGAAGGTTCTCATCTGTATATAGGGACAATTTCGGAACCGCCTGTTTTATGCTTTCATTTTTATCTGCCTGGGTCTGATTTTCTTTTTGTTCCTTGTCCTCTTCCTTCTCTTCCTCCAGCCATGCCTCAATCTTCTTCGCATACTCCGGCACATCTGTGATGATCTCCGAAAGGGTTCCTTTCTTCGCATCCCTAAGACTCTGGATATAGGGCGGCGTACCCTGCTCTAAAAGGCTGTAACAGGTGCGGCAGGCTGCCCGGGCAAAAAGTTCTTCCATCTGCTGTTTCAGCTTCTCCGTCTCGGCACAGAGTGTTTCGATGGAAGCCGACGCCCCGTTCGTCCGGACAATCAGTCCAAAACGCTCATCCTTATGTGTCAGAAGTTCCTCCCGCACCTTCTCTTTCCAGGCATTATCCTTGATTTTTGCCGAAAATCCGATCTGCGGTTTTCCAACCGTCAGAACCATATAGGTTCCCGGAAAATTCAGACAGCAGGTCACGGACGGATCCTTGGTTTTCAGGGCGTCGCGGGACACCTGGACGAGAAGCTCGTCTCCAGCTTTTAGTTTCCGTGGACTTACTTTCTTCTCAGAATTTCCAGAATATCCGAATGAACATAGCTGGTTCAGCTCGTCTGTATAAAGCGGAACCGGGTTTTCCGCCAGGCTGAAATATCCGGTTTTTCCACCGCCGAGGTCAATAAACGCGGCGTTGATGTTTTTTACCACATTTTTCACCTTGCCGATGTAAATATTCCCCAGCAGGCTTTCATCGCCAGATTCCAGCGTCAGCGACCGGCAGTGCCCGTCCGAGAGGAGCGCCGTCAGGCTTCGATCCTTCCATTTTGTCACTATTAACTGATCCAAACTCTTCGTCTCCTCTCTTTTTTGCTGCCGTTCACACTTTGCGCTACCTGCAGCCGGATTTTGCCGGCGCTTCGCATTTCATCTCTTAATGAACATTGAAGCATTTACACAATCTCGCTTCCATACGCCTCCAGCGGCACATACTCCGGTGCACCCTCGGCGCCCTCGTCCGCATACAGCTCCTCGCGCTGGACCTGAATAGCAAACGGGCGGTAGGTCAGCCCCAGGCTCTCATAGAATGCCTGCAATACCTGCTCCGGCTTTCCGTTTGCCGCACTGCCCGATAAGAGGCGCAGGAAGACACAGATTCCTTCTGCCTGTTTTTCCTCCTCAACCGTCTCATTTTCCAGATCCGGATACCAGTCTGCGACCATCGCCGGAACATACTCTTTCCGCTCTGCGATTCGCGCCTCACAGATCAGCGGACGCAGATCCACGGTTCTCTCGCCCTTTTTCGTCTGCTTCACAAACGGAATTGTCTCGCTTTTGCAGAATGTCAGGAATTTCCCGAAAAATTCTTCTACACTGCTGCCGTCCTCCGGTTCAAATCCCTCTTTAAACCAGAATGTGTAATCAGCAGCTGCCACCAGCGACATCGCATTCTTTGCCGTCTCCGGAAGCTCGCGGTAGCTGAGCACCTCCAGCCCCTCGGCGCTGACCTCATTTAAGCGGCGCACCATCCCGGTCGAATTTCCGCTGGAATTGACATCAATATCCACATACTCCGCATGGCTGATAAGCCCCACGCTGAGCGGAGACGCAAAGGACATGATCTGGTGCGGGCTGAATCCTTCGCTATAACGGATATCCACTTCCGCCCGGCGCATCACCTTCTGGAAGTAACGCATCACGTCCAGATGACCGATAAAACGCACCGTTCCCTGTTTTTGAAATTTAATTCGTATTTTCATGACCGCTCCTTCCTCATGCCCGTTCTTCGAAACAGACTCCGCCGCCGTACTTACGGACACCACATCCCGAACAGCGCATCCGGCAGTTCGGCGTTACCGTTTCCGCCTGTGCGTTCGCCCACTCGCGTTTCAGGAAATCCTTCGTCACACCCGCGTCGATGAAATCCCACGGGAACACTTCATCAAGGCTTCGCTCACGCGTCGTATAGAAATCAATGTCCACGCCGCAGGTCTCAAAGGCCTTCATCCAGATATCATTGTTGAAATACTCGGACCAGGAATCGTAGATTGCACCTTTGCGGTACGCCTCCTCGATCACAGCTGCCACCTTGCGGTCGCCGCGCGCCAGAACACCTTCCAGCACGGTCACATCCGCCTCATGCCAGTTATAGCGGAGACTCTTCTTATTTAACATCTCCTTCATGCGGTGGTTGACGATGCTTGCACGCTCCAAGAACTGCTCTTTCGTGCACATCGGCGCCCACTGGAACGGGGTAAACGGCTTCGGCACAAAGAACGAGGTGCTGGCGGTTACCTGCACCTTGCCATGGCGCTGTTCCTTCGGAACCGTGTCATAGTACACTTCCGCCACCTTCTCCGAAAGCTCGGCAATGCCCTGCATATCTTCCACCGTCTCGGTCGGAAGTCCCAGCATGAAGTAGAGCTTTACGCGGTTCCAGCCGCCCTTGAACGCCTCGGCGGAACCATTTAAAATATTTTCCTCGGTCAGACCCTTGTTGATAACGTTACGCAGACGCTGGGATCCCGCCTCCGGTGCAAAGGTCAGGCTGCTCTTCTTCACGTCCTGCACCTTGCTCATGACATCGAGGGAAAATGCGTCAATACGCAGGGACGGCAGGGACACATTGACGCCCTTTCCGTCAAACTCGTCAATCAGGAAATTGACGATTCCCTCCAGCTTCGTGTAATCACTGGAGCTCAGCGAACTCAGCGAAATTTCTTCATGTCCGGTGCTCTTTAGCATCGTCCGTGCCAGACGTTTCAGTTCCTCCAGGCTGCGCTCGCGCACCGGGCGATATACCATGCCCGCCTGGCAGAAACGGCATCCACGAATACAGCCGCGCATGATCTCAAGAACCACACGGTCCTGCGTCGCGCGCAGATACGGAACCACCGGCTTCTCCGGATACCAGGTATCGCTCATATCCATGACAAGCTGCTTGGAAACGGTCTGCGGCGCGTGCGGGTTGTTCGGGATCATAGCCTCGATCGTGCCGTCCGCTTTATAGGACACGTCATAAAATGCCGGTACATAGATTCCTGGAATCTGTGCCGCCATCTCTAAGAATTCCTGACGGCTGCCGCCGCGCGCCTTGATCTCCTTGTAGCGGTCGATGAGGTCATAATACACCACCTCTCCCTCACCCATGTAGAAGAGATCGAAAAATGGTGCAATCGGCTCCGGATTGTAGGTACACGGACCGCCGCCGATAACGATCGGATCCTCCTCGGTACGATCTTCTGCATGGAGCGGAATCTGTGATAATTCCAGCACCTGCAAAATATTGGTGTAGCACATTTCGTACTGGATTGTAATTCCAAGGAAGTCAAATTTTTTGATCGGATCCTGGCTTTCAACAGCAAACAGAGGAATCTTCTGCTCCCGCATGATCGGATCTAAGTCCATCCACGGGGAATAAACACGCTCACAGTAAACGTCATCCCGGCGGTTGAACATATCATAAAGAATCTGGATGCCCAGATGGGACATACCGATCTCGTACACGTCCGGAAAGCACATGGCAAACCGGACTGCTACCTTCGACGGATCCTTCTTCACCATATTCACCTCGCCGCCAATATAACGCGCCGGCTGGGAGATCTTGAGAAGGATTTCATCACTTAATGCTAATTTTCTCATAAAATTATTTTTACCTACATTTCTCATTTTTTGCGATGTGTTCATCGCTGTTTTTTAGTTCTTTTTTTGTTCTTCTCCGTAAGCGTAAAAACACAAATTCTTGTCAAGTATTTTTTTGCAGACAGTTTACATAACTTTTTTCACTCTTACAGCAAAAAATTGTTTCTGAAATACGCACAATTCTGATTTTTCATTTTTTTACGGACAAATCTGTTGCATATGTGCAGATCAGACCGCATTATTATACGGTATTTCCCGCGTTTCCGCAACAGATTCTTTCCCGAAAGAAATCTTTCGAACTCCTATCATCGAACTTTTTATCAAGTTTTCCGAATATTCATCAAATCCAGGAACCTCAAATAACATCGGCTCGATGAGCTTTGCCGTTCCCATGACCAGTACGCTTTTCAGCGCACCAAAGTCCGGGGGCTTTTCAAAGACAGCAAGACTGACATTTTTATTCCTCTCAAGTCCTATGAACTTCTCGCCGCCTTCTGTAAAAATCCAAAACTGGCCATCGTGATAGCTATATTCCAAGAGAGTACATCGCACATAGTCACCGATTCCGGCAGCTAATGCACATACTACATTGCCGTGAAGGGACTCCAGAACCTCCATTTCATTAGTTCGCTTAGCGCGAACTTCTGTATTGTCTGATTCAGAACAAAAAATACCCCGTTGGTTTTGAGGTAAATTGTTATCAGCTTACCACATATATTGTTCTTTTCAAATATTCCGCAAGCATATATAACGGAACATTTGTCAGCCAGTCTTCCTGCTTATAATTTGACATACTGCTACGAATCGCCATGCCCGGCTTATATTTATCGCAAAATGCCCTCAAACTCCTGGCACGGAGATTCTGTTCTGCCTTCACCTCAATCGGAACGCAGTCTAAATCTCCCTGCAACATAAAATCTATCTCTCCAGTTGATCGTGCTGTTGCAAAATAATAAAGCGGATATCCTGCAGCGTGTAACTCCTGTGCAACATACTGTTCCGTAAGTGCCCCCTTGAATTCTTCAAAGATCCGGCTTCCCTCCAATAGAAGTCTTGCTGATAGTCCGGCCTTTGCGGTTAACAATCCCACATCGAACATGAACATTTTAAAACTGTTCATTTCCATGTACGCAATCAGTGGAATATCTGGCTTTGATACTCTATAGCTTTTCAGGATTAACCCTGCATCTTCCAACCACTGAATTGCAAGTTCAAAATCTTTTGCCCGTGCACCCTCTCGTAGTACTCCATACATAAACTTACGATTTTCCTTAGCCAATTGGGAAGGAATCGAATTCCAGACCATCATGATGCGCGGAACAACTTCCTTTGGCGCATGTTTGCTAAAATCCTCTTCATAGTACTGCAGAAGATTGTTTTGGATCTCACGTACCTCAAATAGATCATCGGAATCAATATATGTCTGGACTACTTCTGGCATTCCGCCCACATAATAATACTTTTTTAACAAATCCGTATATTTCCCGGCATATGCATTGATCAGTTCATAATCTTGGGACCTCAACGCTTCATGCAACCCCTTTTCACCAACTGCCAAAATGAATTCATTGAAGCTCATAGGGCATAATTTTAAAAAATCAACTTTCCCAACAGGAAAGGATGTTCCCTGATGTAATGCAACACCGAGCAGGGAACCAGCTGCAATGATAGAATACTGCGGTGCATTCTCATAGAAATATTTTAAAGATGCCAGCGCCTTTGGTGCTTCCTGGATCTCATCAAAAATAATCAATGTATTTTCAGCCTGAAAACTCTTTCCGTACTCAATTTTGATTGCAGAAAGGATCCGCTTTAAGTCAAAGTCTAGGTCAAATACATCCTTCATTGCTTTATTATTATCAAAATTGATATAGACTGTATTTTCATAGAACCTGGCTCCAAATTCCTTCATAATCCAGGTTTTTCCGACCTGGCGCGCTCCTTGTATGATCAGCGGCTTTCTGTTCTTTTTATTCATCCATCGTTCCAGTTTCGTAAACAGCTCTCTTTCCATTAAGAAACCTCCTGCGCAACATATACATCCAAAAGCATCTGCATTCTATCTTAACACTTTTCAGGGCATATTTCCATTGCTAAACAGCATTTTTGCGGACATTATTTTATTATAAATCACATTTTTTCGATTAATATTATTATAATTCCAACATTTTTTCGGACATATTCATTCTTCCAGAAGCGCCCATTTGACGGCCTCCAGATAGACCGAAAGCGTTTCTTCTTTTTCGTGTTCCAGAAAATGGGGGAAGGTTCCGCTTGGAATACAGTTGATTTTTATAGCCATATGTAAAGTCTTTTTGTATTGCAAAAAGCTATACCATAGATATAAGGATTCCAATCAGTATGCTTCCCGCACCGTCCAAAGACATCAAAAATGAGGTGTCCTATACAGCCTGATTGGGTAAAAAAATACCCCTTTGGCTTCCCAACGAGGCATCGAAGATTATAATGTTTTAATTTGATTTCTGATTTCAGAATGTAGATGCATTCTTGGATTTTTATTCACTTTACAGTCCAATCATATAAAATTATCCCTGGTATCACTCCAGGAATCACTGAATCAGAAACAGGCAGAATACACAGAAGATGAATTATTCTTCCATACAGAAAATAAAAATGGTCGTATTTTTCTCGAGACGACACCGGAAGAATATCTGATTCTCAGCGATCCGATTCATACAGATGACCATCAGAAAATCATCCAGGCTCTTTGCCGCCACATCGGTTACTGCAATGCCCACGCTCTAAATGCCGGTCATCCTTATGGAGCCATGCTGGATGTGGCAGATTTACGAAAAAATCATCTGAATACCTATGCTTATTTTTTCACAAAAGTTATAACAAAACCGAAAAATCACCCCTATCACTTAAAACCGACCGGAACCTATGCAGTTGCTTACTTAATGGGAAATTACTATGACTCGAAAGACACCTACGAAAAACTCTTTGATTGGATCGATGAACACAAGTTTAAAACCGGCAAATACTCTTATAAAGAGGCTGTGATCGACGAATTGGCCACAGCCTCTCCCAGTGAATATCTGACGAAAATATCGATACAAGTGTTTTAACCCTGCCGCTTCATCGCGTTTCCTCCGCACTGCCTTTACATTTCTCATAAGCAAATAGCGCCGCTCCCAGCGCACCGCAGAGCTGCGCCTCATCACAGATATAAAGTTTAGCACCAAGCTTCTCTTCCAATGCCTGGATGATACCCTGGTTCTTCGCCACACCGCCGGTCATCATATATTCGCCTGGATGATCCTTTCCAAGGCGGGCTGCCAACGCGCCGACTTTTGAGGCAACTGACACATTTAAACCGTGGATAATATCTGCCACATCCTTATTCTGTGCCACCAGCGACACGACCTCCGACTCTGCAAACACCGTACACATGCTGGAAATCACGATATTATGCTTCCATTCCAGCCCTTTCACACTCATTTCCTCCAGGGAAAGTCCCAGCGTTTTCGCCATCATTTCCAGAAAACGTCCCGTTCCGGCGGCACATTTGTCATTCATCAGGAAATTTTTCACGGCTCCCTGCCCGTCGATGCTGATCGCCTTGATATCCTGCCCGCCAATGTCGATGATAGTGCGGACATTCGGATTCAGATAATTTGCGCCCTTGGCATGGCAGGTAATCTCCGTGATGCTGTCATCCCCGCTGTCAATGTAGGATCGTCCATATCCGGTCGTATCGATCCGCACGATCTCCTCTTTCTTAATTCCCGCTTTCTCAATCGCCAGATCCAGACTCTTCTCGGCGCTCATCATCGCACCGCCGCCGGTCGGAATAATCATCGTCGATTTAATTTTTCCATCCTGATCCAGTATGACCACATCCGTACTTGTCGAACCGCTGTCGATTCCCGCTACATAAAAAATGCCCGACTCCATCTTCTTTCTTGCCTCCTCACTGATACCTTTTCCCGGATCCATATCCTCTGATCCCTCGATCGTCTCCTCAAATGCCTGAATGCGCGTCAAAAGCTGCCCCGCGCTCTGGCTCGTAAAATCAGTCTCAATCTTAAGGAGCGGAACCTTGATATCCCGCTTGATACTCGCATACTCAAATCCATAATAATCACAGAACTTGATCGTGTGATAAATAATTCCCTTTAAATTCGGATCCAGATACAGACGGTTTCTGCGGATCGAACGGTTCATGCGGAAACACGGCATCTGTCCCAGCAGGACGTCCGCATAAGAAAGAAACAGCTCCTCTTCCTCCATATTCCACATTTCATCCTGTACGACCGACAGTTTCCGACCACCCGTACAGGTCAGATTTTCCACATCCATCTGGATGTTGTTCCGGATCATATCCTCCAGAATGCCGCTGACCCGCACGCCCAGCACACCAATGTACGGCTCCGTGTTCATTTCCGGCGTAATAAAGGACTTGATAAAAGCGCGTTTATCAAACACTTTCCCGGAATATGCCTCATATGCCTTTTTAAGCTTCCGGATCGTGCCCGCAAATTTCACTTTTTCACATTCATTATCATCATGCGGCAGATCCAGCATATATAAAAACTTACATTTTCCCGTGCTCTCCACGATATCGTAAACGCGCCGCATCGAATCGCAGCAGTTTACCAGCACCAGCTGTTCAACCTTTCCTTCCAGCACTGCCTGAATGACCGATTTTCCAAAGCCGCACAGATTTGCATGTGCAATCTGATCCGACTGTTCGAAATTTTCCGGCATTTCCTCCAAAACAGAACATTCTTCTCCAAACCCCCGGAACAGCTCGATCGGGGTGTACTTACAGACGTAATAAATCATGCGTGTTTCTCCTCCTTGCCCTTTTCCAGCATTTCCACAAACGCCTGAAGCCGCGTCGATACCTGACCGTCGCTGGTATTAGCAGGGTTGCAGCCGTCACCGTCGAGAATCATCGTCGGAAGTCCTGTCTTTTCTAAGGACTGCTTAATCAGGCTGGATGCACCGATCGTTCCCTTACAGCCCCAGTGGGCAAATAAAACAGCACCATCCGCTTCCGTGATTCTGGCAAGCCGTTCCGCTTCCTCAATTCTCTGTTTCACACTGCCGTTGTAAATGCAGTAGACCATTTTCTCTGCCATCGCCTCATACGGGTCTTCCGCATGCATCTCCTGAAAACCATCTGCGATGAAATCACAAGCGCGGATGTGCATTTTCTTACTATAATTAAAAATATCCTTAACCGGCTCCTGTAAAAATGGCATGATGTGCATCCAGATTACCGAAAGACCATCTCCCCTCGGTGACATCCGCACATCGCGCAGAAGTTTTTCCGTATAGGTAACCGCCGTCTCTGAGCCAGCCATCAGATGGCACATAAAAAGCGCATACAATTCATTCGTCAGAGAGGTCACCGGGTCATGCGCACACCGCAGGGCAAGCTGTTTTTTATAATTCGCTGCCGCTTTCCGGCTGTTATCTACCGCACTCCGCACTGTTTCCTCCGAAATCCGTCTGCCCGTCGTCTCCTCCAGAAACCGTTTCAATTTCCGCAGCTGATCCGCCACATACAGAACCGATTCCCGGTTTTTCTCATACGGAACATCAATATAAAAGCCTGGACATTCAAATTTATCCTTTAAATAAGGAAACGTCATCATATTTCCATCACACGCAAGGTTCGTATAAATCATGCAGTTCGGTTTTGGCAGAATTCCCGTCAGCGCCGCCCCCAGAAACACCCTGTGGTACGAACACATCGTCTCCGGAAATCCTTCTTCCTCCGTTTTCCGAAGAAACGTCTGCTCACACTTCGTTCCCGCCATAAAACAGGACATCGCCTCCACTGAGTACGGCGTCAGCCCTGCCGCCATCACCAGCTCTCCCGGCACAAATATGCTGACCATCGCCGCATTCTCTGGTTCCGACAGCGACTGAATGATATTTTTCATAACCACCCGCGCCACATACTGTCCCGACGACGGCAGCCCCCGATCCGGCAAAAACTGAAGCTTCTTTTCCTGCAGGCGGTATCCCGCAAGAAGCAGCCGACGCGCTTTTTCCGGATCCTTAAGCGCCTGGCTGCTCACCCTATTTCCAAATTTTTCAATTACATCCATTATTCTTTCTTCCATTCTTTTAAGTTCATTTTTCTGTCATATCGCCCTGATGCAGATGGATATGGTTCCGCGCCTTTGCAGGCAAACGGACATTCTTTATTATAGTCAGTTGGATGGGAATTGTAAATATATCGGATATGAAATGCGAAACAGCGGGGGAGAAGAGCTTTACGCCTGTGACAAAATCATCTATATTCCAAAAAACTGAGCAAACAACCACTTATCATTTCCCACAAATTCTGGTGACCGTTTTTCAATTTTTAAGACCTCAATATGATCAAAGAAAAGCGGCTGACCTCCCGATCAACCGCTTTAAATAACTCTTTTACCTATTATCTTCCCGCCTCTTCATCCCAGCTGCCGTCTTCTTTCACGTACCAGCCGTCCGGTGTCCGGCGTTTTGAATACATGATGCCGGCACTGCCGTCTTGATTTGAATTCAGATAATACCATTTTCCATTGATGAACTGCCATCCTGTAAGCATACCCTGGTTTTCGTCCATATAGAACCATCCCTGGTACAGGGTGTCATAGATCCAGCCGGTACTCAGATATCCCTCAGCGCCAAATGCCCACCATCTGCCGTTGACTTTTTCCCAATGAAATGCACCGGTATTGCCCATAGGCCAGGTGCCGTCACTGTAGCGGAGCCACCAGCCTCTGGCATCCTTTATCCAATGGCTGTAACCGTCATTCACTGCCTGATTCGATGCACCGGTGATAACCCCCTGCTCCTCGCTGCGGTAGCCTTTCTGGCTATCTTTGGTTACTGTGCCGGAACTTACGCTGCTGCTTTTTCCACTGCTGCCTTTTCCGCCGCTGCCTTTTCCGCCGCTGCCTTTTCCGCCGCCTGAATGACTGCCTGAGCTTGAAGGCGCTTGCTGAACCGTCACATTGACTGTTTTTACAGCATCATTGAAATTGGCCATCGAAGCTTTCACATATACCTGATAGGTTCCCGCATCTGTAAAGCCCGGGATCTCACTCTGGTAATCCACTCCATTCTTAGAATAAGTAAATACCACTGCATCCGGACTCACATTTGAAAGACCGGTTTCCACAGATGCATGGATCTGCGGTTTCTGTTCGGTACCATTATAGGTAAGCGGATCTGCCGATACAGTCATGGATGCAAAATCACGTGCTACGATATTGCCTTTGATAGATGTGCTATTTTCTGTCAGCTCATAATTCTTTGCATTGTCACCTGCTAACGTGATATTTGCCGCCTCAATATTGTGCTCTCCAACATCCGCACTCTGATATGCCAAATTCACCTGGTCAGCACGAACATCCTGAGAATCAGGAGTACCGGAATCACTGTAAAGCTGAACGGATAAATTCTGCTCCTCCCTAATATCTGTCGTTCCATCATAGACTTTATCGAAAGAGCCTCCGGTTATCCGCGCATTTAATTTACACTTGTCGATTGTAAATATAGCTGTATTCGATTCATTCTTATAATTTCCCTGTCCCAACAGATGGACAGTGTATGTTCCAGCATCTTTTCGCTCTGTAACTTCCCTATTATCAGTTCCTGTCCAATATGTCCAATATTTGATTGTATAATCCGCCTTATTCACTTCATCTCTGGAAGCTCCCTGCCAGTTCTCAACCACTTTGATCTCCGGGTTCCGGGATTGACCATTATAAATGACGTTCTCTGGTTCAAGTGTTACTTTTGTATCTGTAAAACTCCGTTGGGTAATATTTGTTTGGTTGCGAGAGCAAAATATCTTCGACTTGTAATTATCTACTGTCACTCTTACAAATACAAACTGATCAGACTCTGCAACCTTCACAATCCTCGGACACTCCGACTTCCACTGAGCTTCTTGTAAATCACCCGTACTATTTGTACTCTTCAGCTGATATTCATATCCTGCACCATTAGGAATACCACTTACGCTAATGGCAGCTGCCGGATATCCTTGGCCTCCCCTATATTCACCGCTGGCAGCCGTTACGCTCAAGTTCCAGGAATCAGGAAACTTTGCTTTATTAACCGTCAATGTTATATAAACCGGTTTTTTTCCGGCTTCATATAATCCACTTTCCTGTGTATTCACCTTGATTTTAAATACACCAGCCTTGGTCACCGTCAACTGACCCGTTTTCTCGTTAATCGTTCCTTCTCCTTTATCACTTCCTGTATATTCAGCAAGTTCATATTGCAGGTTTCCGGCTCTATCCGGTTGATGAATACCCGCAAGGCTTGGAACATCGATCGACATATTTTCGCTATAATCTCTACTAATTTCCGCTGTATAACCTGTAATTTGATCCGGTTTCTGCTTTAAATCATCGGGCAGACTTCCGTTTCCGCTGATTGTGCCTTTATTGATAAATGTTCCGTCTTTTTCTTTTACAAATGGACCGTTTGAAACAAATTCTCCTTCATTGGTAAGTGTGCCACTATTAATTGTCGTACTTCCGGAGGTTACCTTTCCGCCACTTGCAACAGTGAAGGAACTATCCTTAGTAATATATAATCGATCCGTAATCAGTTCGTTGGCTCTGATCATTGCAGGTTTACCCCTCTGCACAAATCCTGTTCCACCATTATCAGCACTTGTTGAAATTGTTCCACCTGAAAGTTCAAAACTACCCTCATTCTCAATTCCGGGTTTCCCACTTCCAGTTGCCGTTAATGATCCACCCGTCATCCGGAAATTTCCACGGACAAGCACGCCATTCTTGCCTGTTCCCGCAGCAGTAACAGCGCCTCCGTTAATATTTAAAATTCCATCGCTTCCCACAACAATGCCTCCTGAGAATGGATCGCTATTGTTTCCCGCATCGGCAGTTGCTTCTATCGTTCCACTTTTTATCGTCAAGATGCCTGCGACCACTATTCCGCTGGATCCATCCCTACTTGTTCCTGTCGTTGGAGAATTCTTAGCTGTCAAAGAAGCGGGTGCTGTTCCTTCCTTAATCGTCGCGCTTACATTTTCCTTAATTTTGAGGCCAACTCCTCCAACACCTTTCCCTTCTCCCTCTAATACATTGCTTCCATTTAATACTATCTCCCATGTTCCCCTGCTTAACTCAAGATTCTGTATGGAAGCACCCGTCATTATTAATCGAAACCTATCATTTTCTAAACTAGTAACCCTTATATTATGCTGATTCAATAGATCCATTACATCGTTCTTATAACTAGAAAACCCACTCTCATCATAGGCAAGGCCTTTAGAAGGTTCCCCTTTTTCAAAATTTACATTTAACACAACATTATTAGGATTATATACCGTCAATGCCGCCTGGTCTCCTGTCACAGATACTTCCACCACCAGCGCCTCTGCATCTTCCGCCAGTTCATATGCCTCCGGCAGCTCTGCTGCAAACTCATAGGTGCCTTCCAGCGGCCAGCGGCCTTCTTCATCCTGCACATACTCGTTACAGCTCCAGCCAGTGATCGAAAGTTTTTCCTCTTTACCAGCTTCGCTTTCTTCTCCGACCTGGGCAACAATAGCCTCTGGTAAGTACTCCGTGACTTCTTCGAAGGATGGCTGGGCTTCCTCGGTAACTCCGCTAAGCTCTAATTTTCCATCCAGCAGGTTCTCTTCCGGATCATACCAGGATCAGGAGAAGATCTGGGACTTCACAGCCGGTATCACTGTTCCGCCTGGAACTGTCGTATCTTCCATATCCGATGGTGTACTGACGGAAGGTGCATCCTCCTGTTTCTCGTCATCCTCTGCTTTGTCGGCAGAATCCTTCTGATCATTGGTTTCTTCATCATCCGGCCCGGTTTCAGAATCGTCCTCGTTCGTACCGGAAGACGAGGCTGTATTCCGTATGCATCCGCTTTCTACAGTGCAGACGTGGGTACATTCCGTCGGCTCTTCTCCTATCTGGGACGAGGTTGCTTCCTCATCCGGCTCGCCGTAGCACTCCTCGGTATGCACATGGACACATTTTTTCCTCTCCGTCTTCTGCGGCATATCCGCCCATGCTGTATTTCCAAATAATGTCGATACTGCCAATGTCATTGTCAGACACACCGCTGCCGCCCTTCGTATATCTTTCATTCTCCCATCTCCTCTCTGTTTACCTTTCATCTCTTGTGACGCCTATGAAGATTAATTCTCATGATGTTATTATTAAACAATTTTCAAAAAATGTCAATAAACCGTACACAATATATGTTTAATACCGTCATTTATATGATTTCCCGATTTTCATTGTGAATTTCGTTACCTGCTATCTCCATCCCGCCCCAGATACTCCCACACAAACCGCGATACTTCCGCCTTTTTATGGTACCTCTCCCGCACCGCATATACATGCAGCCGGGTCTTTGCACGCGTCATTGCCACATAGAACAGACGTCGTTCTTCCTCCATATCCTCGTCCAGCATCGCGCGGCTGTGCGGCGTGATGCCCTCATTGGCATCGAGAATATAGACAATGGGAAATTCCAGCCCCTTGGCGCTGTGCATCGTCGCCAGCGTGATCGCGTCCGTCTCCGTCCGCCGCTGCGCCGCCTGCCGGAGCAGTTCCTCCTTGTACGCCTCGATGTGTGCAAACCACTCGTCAAAGGTCTTGAAACCCGCCGCACTTTCTTTTAATTCATCGGCAGTCTCTAAAAGTTCCTCCGGCCGCATCCGCCGGAATGCCGCATACTCGATCAGATATTCGTCGTATCCCATGCCCTGGCGGATATAATTGACGGCCGCCAGAGGTGACATCCGGGCGATGGCCCGCAGATCGCCTTCCAGACTCTCGATCCGCTCGGCAATCCAGTCTTTCTCCGCATAGAATGCCTTCATCTTCTCGAACGAAACCGTCTCATCCAGCATCGCATCCCGGCTGATATAACGCTTCGGACGGTTGATGACCTGCAAAATATCTTCCCGCGCCCGGCTTCCCATGGCGATCCGGATATAGGTCAGGATATTTCGCGAAATCCAGTGTTCATAGAGGTTCGGCACCGTATCCCTTGTCCGGAAGGGAAGGTTGTATTCCATCAGCTTTTCCATCAGAAAACGAGGACCAGCATTGGTCCGGTATAAAACTGCGATATCCCCCGGCCGCACTCCCGACTGCAGATACAGCTGTATCTCCCTGGCAATGGCCAGATTTTCTTCCCCCGGATCCTGCCAGAGCTTCGTGATCACATTCTTTCCATGCCGTCCCGTTGTATGGATGGCCTTTGAAAAACGTTTCTGGTTTTCTCCGATCAGCCGCAATGCCGGTGCCACGATCTCCTCGGTACTGCGGTAATTCACATCCAGAAGAATCCGTCCGGCACCCGGATAATCCCGCTCAAACCCCAGCATAATCTCCGGTTTTGCTCCCCGGAACCGGTAAATCGACTGATCATCATCGCCCACGATAAAAAGATTATCTTCCGGCTTGGCTAACATCCGCACGATCTCATATTGAAGCCGGTTGATGTCCTGAAACTCATCAATCAGAATGTACCGATACCTCCTCTGCCAGGCAGACAGGATATCTTTTCTTTCCGTAAAAAGTTCCAGACACAGCACCATCATGTCATCGAAATCGATGAGTCCGGCCCGGCGCATTTTCTCTTCATAGCCTGCATAGAGCTGACGGAAAACTGCATCCGGACAGTTTTTGGAATAGTAATGTTCCAGTGCAATCCTCTCTCCCTTGACAGAGCTTATCTCACTTAAAATGGAGGCTGCAAACTCATTTTCATCCTCCGGCTCCAGACCTCCGGCCTGAGCCAGCTCCCGGACAAACTGCATCTGCTGCTCTTCCCGGACAATATTGTCAGCGGTATATCGGTATGCCAGCTTTAAGATCCTAAAAAAGATCGAATGAAAGGTGCCGAAGGTGACTCTGGAGCCGCCGCCGGTCAATGCTTCATACCGCTCCCGCATCTCCTCGGCTGCTGCCCGGGTAAAGGTAATCACAAGAATATCCCCCGGATCGATTCCGTACTCCTTCGTCAGATACTGGACCCGATGGGTGATCACCGTTGTTTTCCCTGATCCCGGTCCCGCCAGAACCATCATGGGACCATCTTTATGCATGATTGCCTGTGTCTGTGCTTTACTGAATGCCATTTCCTGTTTCCTTACTCCACAATTCAAGAATATCTCGGCATATTTGCTTCGAAATTCGCATTTTGATGTGCAAGACATCCTTCTGCCGCGCATCTGAAGCAAATCTGTCAAGTACAAATGTAAGAAAAGTGCGCCTTGGAATGTATTTCTCACAAAGCGCACCTTTTCACTGCTTTTCATGCATCTACGATACATGAAAAAGCAGTTGTTTATTTACTACCTACTGATTTAATCTGCGAAGCCAAACTTGCTTCAAGTCGAACATCGACGGTTACGACAGCCTACTGCTGTGCCTCCAGAAGTTCAATCCCCTTCTTGATACGGCTGATCGACTCCTCCTTGCCAAGCACTTCCATGATCTCGGTCGCGCCTGCCGGCGTCATCTGCTTGCCGGATACAGCGGTACGGATCGGCCACATTACAAAGCCGGTCTTAACGCCCTCTTTGGATACATACTCGGACAGCGCCGCGTACAGGGCGTCGTTGGAGTAATCTTCCTGTGCTTCCAGAATCGGCAGAACATCTTTTAATACCTTTAAGGATGTCTCCAGATTGGTCTTCATCTTCTTGTGAACATACATCTGCGGATCATACTCCGGCAGTGTCTCAAAGAAATCGATGTGTCCCTCGATATCCGGGAAAATCTCGATTCTCGTCTTAACCATCGCCGCGATCTTCTTCAGATCCAGATCCTTGGTGATTACTTTCTTGATGTACGGCTCTGCCATCTCATAGAACTTATCAAAATCCATCGCCTTGATGTACTCGCCGTTCATCCATTTCAGTTTTACCATATCGAAAACAGCCGGAGATTTGCTGATATTCTTGTAGTTGAACTCTTTTACCAGCTCGTCTAAGGAGAAAATCTCCTGATTATTTTCCGGTGACCAGCCAAGCAGAGCAACGAAGTTGACAACTGCCTCGGAAACGAAGCCCTGATCGATCAGATCCTGATAGGAAGAATGACCGCTTCGCTTGCTCAGCTTCTTGTGCTCCTCGTTCGTGATGGTCGGGCAGTGCACATAAACCGGAACCTTCCATCCGAATGCGTCGTACAGACGGTTGTACTTCGGTGAAGAAGACAGGTACTCGTTACCGCGGACTACATGGGTGATCTGCTGTAAATGATCGTCCACCACATTTGCGAAATTGTAGGTCGGGAATCCATCCGATTTGATTAAAACCATATCATCCAGCTCGGAGTTATCTACGGAAATATCCCCGTAAATCTCATCGTGGAAGGTAGTCTTTCCCTCGGTCGGATTGTTCTGACGGATGACAAACGGCTTTCCTGCCTTTAAGTTTGCCTCTACCTCTTCCTTGGAAAGGTGCAGGCAGTGCTTATCATAGGTCATGATCTCTTCGCCGTTTACTTCTCTCTTTAAGCTGTTTAAGCGTTCCTGATCGCAGAAACAGTAATAAGCTTCGCCTTTATCGATCAGCTTCTTCGCATATTCCATGTAGATGCCCTGTTTCTGACGGTCGCTCTGTACATACGGGCCAACCGGACCTCCGATGTCCGGACCTTCGTCATGCTTCAGTCCGGTATCGCGCATCGTATTGTAAATGATCTCGGTCGCGCCTTCAACGAAACGCTCCTGATCGGTATCCTCGATTCGCAGGATAAAATCGCCGCCCTCATGTTTTGCAATCAGGTATGCGTATAATGCAGTTCTTAAGTTTCCTACATGCATTTTGCCTGTCGGGCTCGGTGCGTATCTGGTTCTGATCTTTGTCATACTTTTCACACGGCTGTCTGGAAGCTTATGTTCCAAACAGTTTTTCCTTTCCTAGAAATAATTAAAATATTGGAATTATAAAATAAAGTAACTGTTCCGTAAGTCTGCGCATTTACTGCGCTGACCATACGAAAACATGGGCCAGCAGGCAGGTAATTTATATCACGCCTTCATATTCAGCAGATGGCACGCCAGCTGGAAATAAATCATCAGGCTGCACGCATCCACGATCGTCGTGATCATCGGCGACGCCATGATCGCCGGGTCGAGATGGATCGTCTTCGCCGCAATCGGAAGCACACATCCGATCGTCTTCGCGATGATAACCGTGCAGAACAGGCTGATAACTACCGTCAGGCAGATGAGTACCTGCCCCGGATACTGGATCATCAGGCGCACGAAATTGACAAGCGCCAGAGAAAGTCCACAGAGCATTCCCACGCGGATTTCTTTCCACATAACTTTCAGAATATCCGCCGGTTCTACCTCGCCGACCGCCATACCACGGATGATCATCGTGCTCGCCTGGCTGCCGGAGTTTCCGCCCGTATCCATCAGCATCGGAATAAACGTAACCAAAAGCGGAATTACCGAAAAGGCATTCTCATATTTTAACAAAATACCGCCGGTCACCATACTGCTCAACATCAGGATCATCAGCCACGGAATACGATTTCTCGCGAGCTGGAACACGCCCGTCTTCAGGTACGGCTTCTCACTCGGCAGCATCGCCGCCATCTTCTCGAAGTCCTCCGTCGCCTCCTGCTCCATGACATCCATGACATCATCGACCGTGATAATGCCGACCAGACGGTCTTCGCCGTCCACAACCGGTAAACTCAAGAGGTTGTACTCATTGAACGTCTCCACGACCTTTTCCTGGTCTTCCGTCGTATACGCCTTGATCACATGCGGATCCATGATATCGCCCATGAGCGCCGCATAATCATTCATCAGAAGATCCTTGACCGTCACAACGCCCTCTAAGCGGCGCTTTTCATCCATGACGTAGCAGGTGTAAATCGTCTCCTTGTCCACGCCATATTTCCGGATATAATCAAATGCCTGCTCCACCGTCATATTTTTCTTGAGTCCCACGTACTCCGCCGTCATGACGCTTCCGGCGCTGTTTTCCGGATAATTGAGGAACTGGTTGATCAGTTTTCTCGTATCCGGGCTGGAGTTCTGAAGTACGCGCCGCACGATCGTCGCCGGCAGCTCCTCCAGCATATCGACCGCATCATCGACATACAGGTCATCAATGATGGCGCGCAGCTCATTATCCGTGATACTGGTAATGATGTGCTGCTGCTGTTCGACTTCCAGACAGGCAAATACCTCCGATGCCAGCTCTTTCGGCAGCATACGGAATACAACGACCGTCTTCTCTGAATCCAATTCTTCGATAAATGAGGCAATATCCACCTCATTCATCTCGACCAGCTGGCTTTTCAGCTCCCGGTACTTCTTCCCGGTCAGCAGAGCCAGCAGCTCTTCTTTCTTCTCTTCTTCTAACATTCCCGTCTCCTTCCAAAATATTGTCATTTTGGAAATCGGACAGGCTGCTCCTTTCCTGCTCCTGCACACAGGCAGAATGCCGGAAACTTATCCACAGATGCGGCAGTGTACACAAGGAATCCGCTGTTTGCAGCTGTCATTCCTGCAAATGCATGTGTACGCTGCCTTCGGTTCTGGGTAGCTGCCGTCTGATTCCGCCTTATGACTCCGGCTTTCCATTGTGTTCACTCCTCTCCTGATTTTCTCGCATGAAAACATCCGGCAGATTGATGCTCGATACCGGATGTCTCTTTTTATTATAATAATTGAATGAAAAAATAGCAATCTTTTTATCGAAGTTATCCAAAAAAACGTTGTTAAAAAGTAATTATTCACGGGTAGGCACTTTTGGAACCGAAAATGCCGCTCAGATACCACCACGGCGGCAGCAGCTTTCGCACACCCGCGGCTCCCGGCAAAAAGAGCGAAGCGTCAAAAAAGATCGGACAGAGCAGGAGGCTCGCAAGGATAAACACCGGAATCAGCGCCGCCAGAAATCCCGGTTTCCGGCAGACTGCCAGGCATCCAAAGGCATACATGGTCACGAAGAAGAGATAAAAAAGCAGCTTTCCCGCCTCTAAAAGCGGCTCTGCCCCATTTCCCGATACCAGAAGCGCCGCATACGCCGAAATGGTTGCTAAAAAGACAAACGCCGCGATCTCCGCCGTCTGCAGCAGCCAGCGCTCCCGGCTCCGGACCGCCGCATAAAGCCCGCGCTCTGCATCCTCGCCCGCCATGACAGCTGCCGCCAGCCCCATGATAAAAAGGAAAACCGCCGTCAGCCCGCGCACCGGAAAGACCACCTTCATCGCCCCTGTCTGCAGTGCCGTTCCTCCCTGTAAGGTCTGATAATCAAAGGTAAAGGTGCTTCCGTTGCTGCGGTATTTTTCATAGAGTTCCATCAGCACGCCGCACGCCTTTTCCCGCGCCTCCGTCGTCTGGCAGCGCGCCATCACCGTCTGGAATGCCGCTCCATTTTTCCCATAGTCTGCCAGCAGTTCCCGCCCATACACCTCGAACAGTTCAGAAAATATCTTTTCTGATATAATTTTCTCTGCCACCGTGGACGGCGACACCAGCACGCGAACCGAACGGGTATAATGCCCCTCGTCCAGCCGTTCCTTTAATCTCTCTGGAAACAGGTAGGCGCACTCCGCCCGTCCGGTCATAACCGCCTTCTTTGCCTCTTCCTCCGTCCCGCACGGATAAAAGAAAAATGAACTGCTCTCTTCCGATTCCAGTCTTTCTTCAAGCGCCTGATTCCATGCATCCGTTCCCGGACAGAGCGCCACCGCGATCCGCCCGGAATCCCGTTTTTCCACCTGATGGAGCACGCCCATTCCCAATGGAAAGATAAGAAGAAACAGGAGGAACACCGGGCGGTAAAGAGCCCGCCGCAGCGTCATTCCAAACATACAGAACCACCACGCCAGCTTCCGCATCCGTCAATCCCTCCTTTTTCCGGCGGCAAGCGCCAGTGCAAAGCATGCCAATGCCGCCGCAGCCAGTTTCCACAGCACCGGAACCGCCCCTGCCTCCCCGCCCGAAGCAATAAAGCGGATTCCATCCATCCAGAGCGCCGTCACCGTCATATTTCCGACTTTCTGAACCAGCTCCGGCAGAAAGACGGACGGGATGATGCCGCCCGCCAGAAAGAGAAATACCACATTGACCGCAAACAACGTCAAAATCGCCGCTGCCGAACTTCTGCACACCTCATAAAACAGCAGAATCCACGCCGAAACTGCCGCGCAGGTCAGCCCCCACGCCGCCAGTTCTTCCCGCCCCGCCAGCGCATATCCCTTCTGCACCGCCCAGCCATAGCCGCCCGCCGTGACTGCCATCAGAAGAAGCGTCATGCACAAGCATTTGCAGAAAAGCGGATACCACCGCCGGATCCCGATTCGCCGAAGCCCCTGTTCCAGCGCCTCCGTCTGGGGAGCCAGAAACGGCGCTGCCGGGATTCCGGTAAGAATCATCAGAAATACAATCCCCGAAATTCCATAAAAGACCGCCGTCGATACATTCCCTGCAGCGCTGACCGTTTTCTTCCGGAAAAGTGCCTCGCGGTTCATCGCATATTTTAAAAAGATACGGTTCAAATCCTGTTCAGACACCGAAATCTGTTCCGGCACTCCCTGGATATTTAAACATTCATTTGCCGCGTAGATCGCCGCCTGCGAAGTGCCAAGCATCGAACTGCCCGACTCTGCCAGTTCCCGGAAAACAGCGCCTTCCAGCCCTCTCTCATCCGGAAACCAGATCGTGGCTGGCTGGTTCGTACCGTCCAAAATGCCGCGCGCCATGCCGGACGGCACCTCGAAAACCGCTTGAAGCTCCCCGCTTTTCATCTTTTGAAACGCTTCATCGTGTTCCAGATACGAAAAGTCGCAGAGACTTTCCACGCTGTCCAGCGAGGCAATCATTTTGGTTATCTTTTCCGAAAGCGCATCGTCCTCCGGAAGCACCACACCCACCTCGATTTTCTTTAAAGATGTTTCCCCATATAAAACCTTAGATGCCGAAAACGCCGCCATGCCGATGAGCAGCACCATCACTGCCAGCCCTGCCAGAAAATACGGCAGCTGGCGGAGCAGGCGCTTTCCGGTCAGCAGCAGATATATCATATATGTTCGCATTTTCCGCCGCCTATGACATGACTTTCAGTAGAATTGCGAACAGGTTGCCTGTTATCTCCGTTGTGACCTGGTTATAATCCTCCTCGGAGGAAGCCAGCACATCAAATGGAACGCCGTCCGGCTGCACGATCTCATCCTCCAGCGGGTTGACATAATAGGAACCGGCAAATTCAACATAAGAACTGCTTCCATTTAACAATGTAGTTTCCAGACGCAGGGAATCCATATCGATATGGACGCTCTCGCCCTTCGAAAGGTCGCTGACCGCGCCATTCGCCGTGAGCGACGCCTGAGACGCACCGTTACTCTGCAGATCCAGCTTTACCTCATAGCTTCCGTCCGCGATCTGATAGTCGCCATCCAGGATAAACTGGTATTTCTCTTCGTCGCCTTGCAGGGTCGCAATTACCTGACCACTCCAGCTCTTTCCAGCCTCGTAAGCGCTTGTTTTATCCAGGGAAACCGTGATAATCTGACCGTCCGAATCCTCAATATTTAACGCCCCATTCACATTCGATAGCATGTTGTAACCGCCGCCAAAGGAAACATCGCCGTAAAAACGGACATTTTCTTCCTCAACCGTTGCATCCGTCTCATAGGAAAATCCAGCCATTTTGCCGTCTTTTCTCACATAGACATCCATCGTCACATCCCCGATGGTATTTTCCATTTCCTCTACCAGATTGTCCAGCACCGCTTCCGCCTGGGTCCAGAGTTCCTTCTGCTGTTCCTCCGGATCCACGCTCTCTCCGTCCCCGTCCGCTGCATAGATGCCGCTTGCGCCGCCTGCCAGTTCCAGATAGCGCACCACATCCTGCTTGAGCGTCTCATCGTTCAGGAAAAATTCTCTCGTCGTCTTTGCAAAGCTGATCAGCGCATCCTTCGGCAGAGTCACATGGTAACCGCGGCAGTTCTCGCTCTGTCCGTCGATCGTAAACTCTTTTTTGTCATTCTTAGTGACGGTCATAGCCGCTTTGAGGTCATCAATCGCCTTGCTTCCCTCTTTGTAGCGGTTCCAGAGTGCTTTCAGATCCAGCATCGGCTCCTCGTCCGAAAGCGCTTCCTTGTACTGTCCCAGATAATTTGCCAGCCCCTCAATATCAATCCCCTGCTCTTCGAGCTTCTGCGCCGCATACGGAGAATTAATGAGCTGTCCTTCCAGATCATTGGCATAGTCAAGGGTAAACATACGGCTGGAAAGTACCGGAATCGCCGCCATGATCTGTGTATCATCCATGTAAAGCTGTGCGTCCGCCAATTCTCCTCCGCCATACTGCAAGGAAAGATTTAGCAGCTGCCGTCCGCTGTCCACATCGCGCTTCACATCCAGACCGATGCCCGCACCGCTCATCTGGTTCAGGGATTCATCGGAAATACCTGTCATACTTAACTCCATCCCCGTCTGCGCGGATCCCTTCTGTAAAAGGTCTTCCAGCTCTTTCGTCCCAAAGATCTCCTCAGACGGATTTAACTGCCCTTCCGCCGTGATGCTCTTGAACGCATCGATCACTGTGTCCTTCGGATCTGCCTGATGGCTGAGCATCACACCGCCGCCGATCACGGCCACCGCTGCGGCTGCTCCGGCTGGAATGAGCCATTTCTTCCTGCTGGAACCATTTCCGCCCGTTCTGCCACCTGCAGCATTTCCACCGATTTCAGCGCCAGCTGTTCCGCCTGCACCGGTTCCATCCGCTGTGTTAGATGCGGCCGTAAGCGCCTGCGCCGCTGCCTCTGCCGGGTTTAGTGGGGTTGAATTGTTTGACATGTTTGTATTGTTTGCATTGTTTGTGTTGTTTGTGTTGTTTCCCTCTTTCACCTTGTACCTCCTCCTGTTTTCTCACTCTTAAAACGTTACTGTTCACGCATACGTGCCCAGTAACCTTAAAACCTCTGTATCAGCTCCCGCGCCGAAAGCCCTGCCTCCGTCGGAACCAGCACACCGTCCTTTAATACATAAAGGGTTGTACACGCCCCTATCTCTCCCATCTCATGGGATGTTAAAAGAACTGTCCCCCCTGCTTTCACATAGCTCCTGATATAAGTCAGGATCTGCTCCTTTGCCTCCAGGTCAAGCGCTGCCCCCGGTTCATCGAGAATCAGGATATCCTCGCGCCCGGAGAGTGCTGCCGCGATGCTCAGCCTCTTTTTCTCTCCGCCTGAAAGCCGTCCCGCCTGCGTTTTCAAGAATCGGTCCACGCCCAGCACACGACCGACGCCACATTCCAGATCCCGCTCCATCTCCCGCCGTTTTCCCCGGAACCAGAGACGGTAATTATCAAATGCCGTCAGCTCCGGGATCAATGGGTTTTCCTGAGGCACATAGGCGATTTTTTCTTCTAATAGACGATGTCTTCCAAGCGCCTCCTGCCCGTCAATCCGAATACTCCCCCGATCCGGCTTGCGGATCCCCGCGAGGATCGAGAGCAGCGTTGTCTTGCCGCATCCATTTCCGCCGACAATCCCGATGCATGCCCCTGGATTTGCCCGAAAAGAGACATTTTTTAGGATCGTCCTTCCGCGGTACCGTTTTTCTATCCCTGTTACCTCTAACATATTTTTCCTCTTTGTAAAGTAAAAAGGAACACCGCAAAGCAGAAGCGAACCGCTTCTCTGCCTTGCAGCATTCCTTACTTTATCTGGTCTGCGCCGCAGTGATGCAGGCACATTGATTTTATGATGGATGATTGCAGCACATCGTGTGCATTTGCAATCTATTTATTATTTATTTTCAGCCAGATCGCCTGGTTTCATGCTCAGGTTGATACGCCCCATCTTATCGACCTCGATTACCTTTACAGTAACTTCATCGCCGATGTTGACAACATCCTCTACCTTCGCTACGCGCTTGTCCGAAAGCTTGGAAATATGAACCATACCATCCTTGTTCGGAGCCAGCTCTACGAATGCACCAAAATTCATGATACGGACAACGGTACCTGTCAGAATCTGACCCGGCTCGATGTCGGTCACGATGCCCTTGATGATGGAAACTGCCTTGTCGATCATTGCCTGATCGGTGCCGCATACAGATACGCTGCCATCGTCCTCGATATCGATCTTAACGCCGGTCTGCTCGATGATCTTGTTGATTACCTTGCCCTGTTTGCCGACTACATCGCCGATCTTCTGCGGATCGATGGAGATCTGAACGATCTTCGGAGCATACTGGCTGACGGTCTTTCTCGGCTCGGAGATAACCGGAGCCATAACTTCATCCAGAATGTAGAGTCTTGCCTCTCTCGTCTTAGCGATTGCCTCCTCGATGATCGGGCGGGTCAGACCGTGGATCTTGATATCCATCTGGATGGAAGTAATACCCTTGTGAGTGCCGCCTACCTTGAAGTCCATATCGCCGAAGAAGTCTTCCAGACCCTGGATATCGGTCAGAACGATGTAATCATCATCGGTGTCGCCTGTTACCAGACCGCAGGAAATACCAGCTACCGGAGCTTTGATCGGTACACCTGCTGCCATCAGGGACAGAGTGGATGCACAGATACTTGCCTGGGAGGTAGAACCATTGGATTCCATCGTCTCAGATACGGTACGGATTGCATACGGGAACTCTTCCGCAGTCGGAAGTACCGGCACAAGCGCACGCTCCGCCAACGCACCATGACCGATCTCACGGCGTCCCGGTCCTCTGGACGGTTTGGTTTCGCCTACGGAGTAGGACGGGAAGTTGTAATGGTGCATATATCTCTTGGATGTCTCGTTCTCATCCAGTCCGTCGATCTTCTGTGCCTCGGACAGCGGAGCCAGTGTACAGATATTTAAAATCTGTGTCTGTCCACGGGTGAACATACCGGAACCGTGTACACGCGGCAGAATGTCGATCTCTGCTGCCAGCGGACGGATCTCGGTAATACCGCGGCCATCCGGACGCTTGTGATCTTTGAGGATCATCTTGCGGACAGTCTTCTTCTGGTACTGATATACAGCCTCACCCAGAACAGCCAGCCACTCCTCGTTATCAGCGAATGCCTCTTCCAGGCGCTCAGTGATTGCGCGGATATTCTCTTCTCTCTTCTGTTTCTCGTCTGTAAATACAGCCTCTTCCATCTCTTCCTGCGGAACCAGCTCACGAATCGCTGCAAACAGCTCTTCCGGAACTGCACAGCTCTCGTAGGAATGTTTCGGCTTGCCGCACTCTGCTACGATGGTGTCGATGAATTTGATGATCTCCTGGTTTACTTCGTGTGCCTTGAAGATCGCATCGATCATGATGTTCTCCGGAACTTCCTTTGCGCCAGCCTCGATCATGATAACCTTCTCGCGGGTGGAAGCAACGGTCAGAGCCATATCAGATACTTTCTTCTGTGCGTTAGTCGGGTTTACGATAAACTCGCCGTCGATCATGCCGATCTGGGTGGTCGCACACGGACCATCAAACGGGATATCGGAAATGCAGGTTGCGATTGCAGAACCTAACATCGCGGTATACTCCGGGCTGCAGTCCTGGTCAACGGATAATACGAGGTTATTTAAGGTAACATCGTTGCGGTAATCCTTCGGGAACAGCGGACGCATCGGACGGTCGATAACACGTGCCGTCAGAACTGCGTTCTCAGATGCCTTTCCCTCTCTCTTGTTAAATCCGCCCGGAATCTTTCCGACCGAATACATCTTCTCCTCAAACTCAACGCTTAACGGGAAGAAATCAATACCGTCACGCGGCTTGTCAGAAGCTGTCGCGGTTGATAATACGGTTGTATCTCCATAATGCATAAATGCAGCACCATTTGCCTGAGCTGCTACACGGCCAACATCCACTGTTAAAGTTCTGCCAGCCAGTTCCATCGAAAAACTCTTGTACATCTCATATCTCCTTTCATCTTGTTTTGCAGAAGAACCTTCACATTCTCATACGCCGCTTTCGGTTCCAAAAGTGCCTTTCTGTGAAAAGTAATACCGAAACTACTGCTCTGCCCGCAAATATGTTTTTCTGCTTTACGGGTACAGCAGCGGTCTCGGACTTTTCTTCTACATAAACAACTAGGGTGGATTGCTCCACCCTATACGTTTTAATCTTAATTACTTTCTGATGCCTAACTTCTCGATCAGTGCACGGTATCCTTCCAGATCGGATTTCTTTAAGTAATCCAGAAGACCACGTCTCTGTCCTACCATCTTCAGAAGTCCGCGGCGGGAATGATGATCCTTCTGATTGGATTTTAAATGCTCTGTAAGCTCAGCGATTCTAGCGGTCAGAATTGCGATCTGAACCTCCGGTGAACCTGTATCGCCTGCTTTTCTTCCGTACTGTTCGATAATAGCTGCTTTCTTTTCCTTTGAAATCATTGTGATTTCCTCCTTAAAATAATTATTCTTACCGTATGCTAAGTTTATGTCGGAGTCGTCAAAAAACTGAGCACCGGCGGACTCATACCTAGTTAGTATAACACAATATGTTTTCGGTGTAAATCATTTTATGCAGGTTTTTTTTCGATTTTATTCCCGTTTCTTCCTATGCTCCTGGTCCCACTGCAATATTTCCACCATTATCCCCCGAAGGACCTCCCGGTCCTGCCTGGGTCGGTGCCGCAGTCTCCGGCGCTTTCGTCTCCGCCTGCGTCGGCGCTGTGGTCGGTGCCGGACCCGGTGCCTGTGTTTCTGCCGGTGCTGGCGCCTGCGTCTCTGGCGGAGCTGCTGTTTCTGCTGGCGCCTGCGTCTCTGCCGGCTTCGTCTCCGCCGGTTTTGCCGTACCGCTCGTCGTACTCTTCTCCGTACCAGGCAGATTGTAGCAGATCACCGGAGTTCCTGCCGAAATATTGTCAAAGATCGTCTTTGCAACACTCGGCGGCAGGTTGATACAGCCGTGGGAACCGCCCGTCTTGTAAATCGTACCGCCAAAACTGCTTCTCCACTTCGCATCATGCATACCGATACCATTATTGAACGGCATCCAGTAATTAACCGGCGTCCGGTAATTTTCACCCTTCAGGACCGCATTTTTCTGCTTATATGCCAGCGGATACGAGCCTGCCGGGGTTCCCCAGCCTTTCGCCAGGTTTCCAGATACGAAATCCGACTCTACCACCAGCTTTCCTTCTTTATAGAAGAAAAGGTGCTGTCCGGTCAGGTTGATCTCCACGTAAGTATCGCCGTAGTCATTTGCCCCATGGCTCGCCGCCTTCTGGGAATACTCCGGCTCACGCGTCGTACTCTCGCCGGAGGCAATGATCGCTGCCAGCGCTTCCGTCTCTGCCGCCTGGTTGATCTTCCAGCCATACGTTCCGCCGCTTACCTGAATCGTGGAACCATACGATGTTTTCAATGTTTTCGCTTTGTTTGAAGTATTGTGTGCTTTCGCCATCTCAGACACGTACTCCGACACCTTGGAGGAATCTACCGAAACACTTCCGTCTGCATTGGCAATCAGCCACGCATGAATCTGATCTCCATTTAAGGTCTCCGTCGAATCGCCAAACTGGTATGTCACGCTCATTTTCGCGTATTTATTCATCTTATTCAGCTGTTCTGCCAGAGATGCATCGTCTTTCAATACCGTCGGCTTCTTATAGACATCTGCTTCCTCCAGCGATAAATGATCCTGCAGATTCTCGATCGCACCCGTTACCGCCTGTGTCAGCTTCTCCGCCTCGACTGCCGTTCCTTCCTGTTCGGGCTCAATCGAATATCCCTGTCCGGACACATACTCAGAAATCTTTGCATTGACCGGTTCTACCGCTTTCTCCGGGTCTAAACACGATAAATTCCGGATCTGACTTTCCAGCGCCGCATCGTCATACGCCACCATCGTTCCGATCGTATATTCTTCCTGTTTCATATGCCACAGCCATGCGAACGGGTTCTGCGCCGCTACCATCTTTTCCAGGCTGCCGTCAAACTCCGCATGCAGCTTGATATCGGTTCCGGCGATGGTTTCTGTCTGATTATTTCTCTCATCGATCGTCAGTGTATAACCATTCACACCTTCCGCAATCAGTTCCTGCACCTCTGCCGCTGTCTTTCCGGACGCGTCCACACCGTTGATCTGCGTATTCGGAAAGAACCGGGTCTTATATTTCTGGGACATTCCCACATAGACGCCTCCGGCTGCCACGAGCAGAATGCCCGCCGTACAGGCAGCGATCCACGCCGCCTTTTTACCGTTTTTTCTATGCTCAGCTTTCAGAGCTGCCTTTTCCGGGGTGGCTTCCGTCCAGGATGCCGTCTTTCCGGAATCCTGTCCCCGCTGCGGCGCCGCATGGGCTGCCTCCCGCCCTGTACCCGCGCTCTGATTTCCACGGGCGCGGCTGCGCTTTCGACTGGCTGTCTCCTCCGGCTCTTTCTCCGGCAGGCGTTCCGGCTCTTCCCACCGGTTCTGATCCTGACGCTCTGGCTGGTGTATGTTTTCCATGTCCAGCTCTGCTTCCCTTAGGATCCGTTCTTCCATATCCCGGTCGAAATAATCATCATCCAAATAGCCCTCATCCGGCTCATCCAGATAATCTTCATCTTCCAGCATAATCTCCCGGCTGTTCATCGCCGTATTTCGTCTCACCGGCTCCCGCCCATCTTCGCGGCTGCCGGAACGTGAATTTTTATTCAAATTCCCGTTTCTATCTGTCATCTTCCTATTCTCCCTTTAAAAATCCAATACGGGTTCCTATTCCCGGAAGGACCTGCCATTCAAGTAATGATTTTATCATTTGGCATATTTTTCTGACAAAAATCCATGCTATCTGTGTTGCTGGTCCTCCATCGTCCTATTGTATATAAGTTTTAAACGGAAGTCAACTTACAAAACTCTGTCATTTTCTGGTATATTCTGTTACGTTTCTGTTCACGGGTAGGCACTTTTGGAACCGAAAGTGCCGTAAGAAAACGTGGTGGCAGCAGGAATTTGCCGTATTTAAATGCGAAGCCACGGCAAATTCCGTTACTGGTCACGTATGCGTGAACAGTAACTATATTCTGTTACAGAACGCGTAATGGGACGTAATTTTCTATGAAACAGAAACAAAGAGCTGCCGCGCCGCATTTTTATGTCAGCCCGACAGCTCTTTTCTATTTTTGTCCTGTCCGTATTCTATTTCTCCAGCTTTCCGAACAGTCCTTTCTTCTTATGTTTCTCGCCCTCCGGTGCAATTCCGTTCATGGCATCGTCAAACTTGCGAAGCGCTTCCTTCTGTGCCTCGGTCATGCGCTCCGGAACCTGTACCACCAGCGTCACGAAATGGTCGCCGCGCACGTTGCGGTTACGCAGGGACGGAACACCTTTTCCTTTCAGACGGACTCTCGTATCTGTCTGGGTTCCCGGTTTGACCTCATACTCTACCTCGCCGTCCACCGTCTTGATGCGGATCGGACCACCGAGTGCTGCTTTCACGAAGGAGATCGGCACGGTTGAGTAGATCGTTGTATCCTGACGCTTGAAGATCGGGTGCTGGGATACCACTACTTCTACCAGCAGATCTCCGCGCGGACCGCCGTTGGTACCCGGTTCGCCATTGCCGCGGTCACGCAGCATCTGACCGTTGTCGATACCTGCCGGGATCGTCACTTTGATCTTCTTTCTCTTCGCTACATAGCCGGTTCCGTAGCAATCCGGGCATTTATCCTTGATGATCTTTCCGGTTCCGTTACAATCCGGACAGGTCTGTACATTCTGAATCTGACCAAAGAACGACTGCTGCGTGTACATGATCTTGCCTTTACCGTTACATTTCGGACAGGTCTGCGGCTGGGTTCCCGGTTTTGCACCCGTTCCATGACATTTCTCACAGGTTTCCTTTAAGTTTAACTCCAGCTCTTTTTCACAGCCGAAGATCGCTTCTTCAAAAGTAATCCGCACACTGGTACGCACATCTGCGCCGCGCATCGGTCCGTTGCTTCTGCCGCCGCGGCTGCGTCCGCCGCCAAAAATATCTCCGAAGATATCTCCGAAAATGTCTCCCATATCGCCGCCGTTGAAATCAAAACCACCGAATCCGCCAGCGCCGCCTGCACCGCCGTCAAAAGCCGCATGACCGAACTGATCATACTGACGTCTCTTCTCCGGATCACTCAGTACGCTGTACGCCTCCGATGCTTCCTTAAATTTATCGGCTGCCGCCTGATCGCCCGGATTTGCATCCGGATGATACTTTTTGGCCAGGGTTCTGTATGCTTTTTTGAGTGTCGCATCGTCCGCATCCTTCGGGACGCCTAAGACCTCATAGTAATCTCTCTTACTCTCTGCCATTTCAGCTCTTCCTTCCCAAAATCCGCCGGTACATTTGACCGCATCCGGCAGAGTTTCTATCGTATCTATTTATCTTCCCACAACGTAACTGTTCAGTACCTTCACAGTCACGCGCAAAAATCCATTAAAAATTGCCTACGGCAATGGGATTTTTGCCTGCTGGCCCATGTTTTCGTACGGTCAGCGCAGTAAATGCGCAGACCTACTGAACAGTTACCCCAAAACCTACAAATGGGGGTCTGCCGCAGATTCCTGCGACAGCCCCTCACTGCGTTTTTCTATTGATACCCCGATGCCCCGGATTGCTCCGCACTACCTGCTCCCGCAATCCTCAAAAGCATTCGTAATCCGCTCATTTTTCTTTGAAAAATGGCTGCCTATTATATTATACCTCTTTAAAGTCGCCGTCAACTACATTATCGTCGTGCGGTGCACTTCCTGCATCAGCTGCACCCTGAGCACCGCCCTGTGCTCCTGCTGCGCCAGCTGCCTGTGCCTGCTCGTAAACCTTGCTGAAGAGTGCCTGTGCACTGTTCATCAGTTTCTCCTTGCCAGCCTTGATTTCATCAATCTGTGCATCGGTCATCTGGTCGATCGGAGCTTTGTTGATAGCTTCTTTCAGTGCATTTAAGTCAGCTTCTACGGCTGCTTTATCGTTTGCATCGATCTTATCGCCTACATCCTGCAGAGCCTTCTCGGTCTGGAATACCATGGAGTCAGCTTCATTTCTTGCATCGATGCCCTCTTTTCTCTTCTTATCCTGTGCCTCGTACTCAGCTGCCTCTTTGACTGCCTTGTCGATATCGGAATCGGACATATTGGAACCAGAGGTAATCGTGATGTGCTGCTCTTTACCTGTACCAAGGTCTTTTGCAGATACATTTACGATACCGTTTGCATCAATATCGAAGGTAACCTCAATCTGCGGAACACCTCTTCTTGCCGGAAGAATGCCATCCAGACGGAAGGTTCCCAGTGTCTTGTTGTCCTTTGCGAACTGTCTCTCGCCCTGTACAACGTGGATATCAACAGCGGTCTGGTTATCAGCTGCGGTAGAGAAGATCTGGCTCTTCTTGGTCGGGATTGTGGTATTTCTCTCAATCAGTCTGGTTGCTACACCACCCATAGTCTCGATGGACAGGGACAGCGGAGTTACATCCAGAAGAAGGATATCACCGGCACCGGCATCGCCAGCCAGCTTACCACCCTGGATAGCTGCACCGATTGCTACGCACTCATCCGGGTTTAAGGATTTGCTCGGCTCTTTACCAGTCAGACGTTTTACTTCTTCCTGTGCTGCCAGCATACGTGTGGAACCACCTACCAGAAGTACTTTGCTTAACTCAGAAGCAGTGATACCAGCATCTTTCAGTGCGTTCTGTACCGGAATTGCGGTTCTCTCGATTAAGTCTCTGGTCAGTTCATCAAATTTAGCTCTGGTCAGGTTCATATCCAGATGCTTCGGTCCCTCGCTGGTTGCAGTGATGAACGGAAGGTTGATATTGGTTGTAGTTGCGGAAGAAAGCTCTTTTTTCGCTTTCTCAGCTGCTTCTTTCAGTCTCTGAAGCGCCATCTTATCAGCGGAAAGGTCTACACCCTCTGCTTTCTTGAACTCGTCGATCATCCACTGGGTAATACGGTTATCGAAATCATCGCCGCCCAGATGTGTATCGCCGTTGGTTGCCAGAACCTCGATAACGCCGTCACCGATCTCGATGATGGAAACATCGAATGTACCGCCACCTAAGTCATATACCATGATCTTCTGCTCTTTCTCATTATCAAGGCCATACGCAAGCGCTGCTGCCGTCGGCTCGTTGATAATTCTCTTTACATCCAGACCAGCGATCTTACCTGCATCCTTGGTTGCCTGACGCTGTGCGTCGTTGAAGTAAGCCGGAACAGTAATAACTGCCTCGTTTACCTTCTCGCCCAAGTAGCTCTCTGCATCTGCTTTCAGCTTCTGCAGAATCATCGCGGAAATCTCCTGCGGCGTATATTTCTTGTCATCAATGGTTACTTTGTAGTCGCTGCCCATGTGTCTCTTGATAGAAGAAATGGTCTTCTCAGCGTTGGTAACTGCCTGACGCTTTGCCGGCTCGCCGACCAGTCTCTCGCCTGTCTTTGTAAATGCCACAACGGACGGTGTGGTACGGATACCTTCTGTATTTGCGATAACAACCGGTTTACCACCTTCCATAACGGCTACACAACTGTTTGTTGTACCTAAGTCAATACCGATAATCTTGCTCATAGTTATTTCCTCCTGAAATTATCTTTTTCTGGCAGTTCTCTTTCTCCCCATGGGAGTTAAATTCTGCCGCCTGTCTGTCTATATTATATCAAATCAACCACCAGCACCGAATTCTGGGTGCCAGCTGTTTACGTGTTACCTATTTTAATTTGCCACTTTTACCATGCTGTGGCGAACCACGCTGTCGCGGTATACATAGCCTTTCTGGAACTCCTCGGCTACCACATTCTCACCCAGGTTTTCATCCTCAATATGCATCACTGCATTGTGGAAGTTCGGATCAAATGGCTGACCAACCGCTTCGATTGGCTTTACACCTGCATCACCCAGTGTTTTTACGAGCTGCTTGTAAACCTTATCCATGCCCTCGGCGAAAGCACTTTTTTCTTCGCCCTCCGGGATGGTCGCCAGACCACGCTCGAAATTGTCCACCACCGGGAGAATCTTCTCGATGATGTCCTTTGCGCCAATCTCATACATCGCTGATTTTTCTTTCTCCGTTCGTTTTCGGAAATTGTCAAATTCAGCCATCGTGCGCTTCAGGCGATCCGTCAGCTCCTCGATCTGCTCATCTTTCTTATCCTTCTTTTTGGAGAAAAATCCTTTTTTCTCTTTTTCTCCCTCCGGCGCTTGTGCGTCTTCCGAAGAAGCTTCCTTTTCCTTCACTGCCTCAGCTTCTGCCTGGGTTTCTGTTTCTTTTACCTGCTCCTCATTTGCTGCCTCGGCTGCTTTGGAATCTATCTCTGTCTTTGCCATGTCTCTCACCTCTTTATTTTGCACATCCGTGCTACTCGGTATCTTTATGATTGAATGTCTGATCGAGCTGGCTCTTTAATGAGCGCAGGGTCGATACAACTTTGTCATAATCCATTCGTTTCGGTCCAACGATTCCTATCGTTCCCCGAAGTCCGTCCCCCAATTCATAATTGGCAGTAACGATACTGCAGTCCTTCATCGACTGCACCTGTGTCTCACTTCCGATGTAGACCTGAATCTCATTTTTCTTATCGCTGTCCGCATCGTCCTCGGTAAGAATCTCTCTCCAGAGGTCTTTCTGCTCCAGTGTCCCGATGAGCTGGCTGGCTTTAGCACCATCGCTCAGTTCCGGATATTTGAAAATGTTCGTCGTACCTTCGGTGTAAATCTGTAAATCTTCCTCGCCGGAACGAATCGCCTCGGCCACCTCGCTTAGTACCACATCCACGATGTGGCTGCGCTCGCCTGCCTGCCCTTTCATCCGGGTAATGACATCCAGATTAATCTGCTCCATCGTCAATCCGTTGAGACCGCTATTTAAAAGAATATTCAGATTCAGGATGTCCTCATCAGTCAGCTCCGCATCGAGTGCCACAATCGAGTTCTTGATAATGTTGCCTTCTAAAACAGTGACAATCAGGAGTTTCCCGGCTTCCACTCTGGAAAGCTGTATAAACTTGATCTTCGTCTGGTGATACTGCGGTCCGCTGATCAGCGTCGCATAATTCGTATTGCTCGCCAAAAGCTTTGCCATCTGCTTTAACAGAAGCTCCACCCGATCCACTCTCTGGATGACCATATCACGCACCTGCGTGACCTCCGTCTCTTTCTCATGAATCAACTGATCCACATAGAAACGATATCCTTTATCTGAAGGAATCCGGCCTGCCGATGTGTGCGGCTGAATGATATATCCCAGTTCTTCCAGATCCGACATCTCATTTCGAATCGTCGCCGAACTGAGTTTCAAATCGGAATACTTGGAGATCGTTCTGGAACCAACCGGCTCTCCGGTCTCCAGATAGTTCTGGATAATCGCTTTCAAAATCTTTTCTTTTCTCTCATCCAGTTCCATCCAATCTCTCCTTCCGTGCATCCGCTTCCGCCGGTCTCTTAAACCCGCTCTGGAAGTTTTTTGTTAGCACTCAATCTATCAGAGTGCTAATATCTACAGTTCATACTATATTACTTACGCAAGTATTTGTCAATGATTTTTTTCGGTTTTTAAAAAAAATTTTTTCTTCTTTTTTCGAATAAAATTTTTCATTCTGCATACCCTGTTTTTAGGCACGCTGATTTTCACACTTTCTATAGGTAGAAACTCACTCACCCGCTTTCCTGTTTGCGTCCGAACAAGCTTTCGACTTGTCGAACCTCCGACCGCTCCCAGAGCCCTATTTCAGGCTCTCCGGCTTGACATTTAACATTTTTGTAATATAATAGTAACAAATTATAACATTTGTAAACGCATTGCAATATTTGTGAGATACACAATCGTTGCGATGAGACAAATGAATCTAAATTGAAATGAGAGGTTTTTATTTGATGAATATGATGAACACCATGCGGCGCGGACTTGCCACAACGGCAATGAGCCTGGTCTGTCTCATGGCAGGCACCATGAATACACTGGCAGCCACAGATGCCGGAACTGAGCTTGTCTCCCAAATAGATGCGGCAGCCGGTGAAGAAACAAACGGCATTTCCACCGAAGCAGCCCAGACACCATCTGGTCCGGCTTCCGATCCGGAGCTGATTAGAAAGCAGACAAACGCTGCTGCGGAAGAAGCGGCTGACACGAACGCTTCCGAGGCAGAAGTCGCTGCATTTTCAAATGAGTCTGCACAAGTGGAGGCAGAGAACGCTGGCGAAGCTGCAATGACCGAAAATACTGACACAAATGCTGCTGCCGAGGCACAGGAAGCAGAGGCACCTGCTGAAATCTACGCCGGACGTTTTACGACAACTGCTTACTGCAGCTGCCGCAGATGCTGCCGTGGTGGAAAGAACCGCACTAAATCCGGCACCATTCCGCAGGCAGGACATACCATTTCCGCCGACTTGCGCGTATTCCCACTCGGAACTAAACTCCGCATCAACGGCGTTGTCTATACCGTTGAGGACAGCGGCAGCGGCATCCGCGGAAACAAACTGGACATCTTCTTCAATTCCCACAGTCAGGCACTGCAGTATGGAAAGAGAAGCGCCGATGTCTATATTGTCCGATAATTACATTGATTTTAAGCAAAAAAGGGTCTTGCAGATAGAAAATCTTTCACCTGCAAGACCCTTTTTTTTATAATTCTTATTTTACTTAATCCGTCAGCGCCTTATGATATTTCGTTTTCCGGTAAATTTTCCAAATAATGATACCCGGAATGCTCACGGTACATACGACGGTACTCACGCCTCCGATCACTCCATATATTCCAAATAAGATGGCTGCGATGATGTTCATACTTAATTCCTCCTGACTCATTCATTTTTCAATGCAAGCTCACTATGCTTTGTTCCCCATTTTATTCTTTTTATCCAAAATGAAAAGAGTTTCGGCGCATCCTTAGCAAGACTTTAATCATCCTTTCGCTTTCTTACGTTATTCATAATAATTTCGAAATATAAGTTAAAAGCGTGAAAATATTGATTTTAAAGGGTTTTTTCAATTTTTTAAAACTTTTTCAATTTTTTTCAAAAAAACGCTTGCATTTTTTTTGAAGGCGTGATAGTATATAGGAGTCGCTGATGAGCACCGCTTCAAAAGCGAGAAAATCATATCGAGGCGTGGCTCAGTTTGGTAGAGCGCTGCGTTCGGGACGCAGAGGTCGCGTGTTCGAATGCCGTCGCCTCGATTGAATAAAATTAAATATGGCCTGTTGGTCAAGCGGTCAAGACGACGCCCTCTCACGGCGTAAACCCGGGTTCGATTCCCGGACAGGTCACTGGAAAGAGATTCGAGATTCGAGTCTCTTTTTTATTTTCTTCATTCTTGACCTTTCACCAAATCATGTAAACTATAACTGAATTTTGCCGATGCTCCGCATTCCAGATCGGCAAAATACACTTTTCTACAGTATCGAACAGGATTTTCAGTCCAGAAAATTCCTGCCTGCAAATAGTAACTCTCCTTTTTTCTTCTTCATATACTGCAATATAGCCAATATGAAAAGAGGTATCTTTTTATGGAAACATACAACTACGATGCAGCAGCAGTGCCTGAGGGGGATGCTGACACGACTCCGGCGGCGGCACCGGAGACGGATGCGGCAGCAGCTGGAACCAGTGATACGGCACAGTCTGGATTTAGTTCTCAGCCTCCTGTTATCTTAACATATCCGGACAGCTCATCCAATGATCTTCAGGTATCTCCGGGCTTCGGACCATACGGGGATGTGATGCCCACCCTGCCGTCCAATAATCATGGCAGCCCGAACACCGGTGGCTGCATAAACTGCGGCGGTTCCAACTGGAAGCCATCTCCAAATGGCGCGCTCTGGACCTGGGGCATTCTCTCGCCGTTCTTTTCCACCTCATCGGAGATCGCGCACCTGCGTTTCTACAATGCCGCCTCCATCCGCGAACCCATCGATATATACCTGAACGGACGTCTGGTCGTATCCGATCTGGATTACATGAATTATACGCGCTACATGCACATCATCCCCGGCATCTACCAGCTGACCGTCTACCGCCGGACCAATCCGGGATTCGCCATCGTCAACACAAATATCCGGCTTCGCAGCGGTTACAGCTACACACTGGCGGTTCTGGGTACTTTTAATGATTTTTCGGTACAGATGCTCAACGCCTGATCGCTTTTATTTGAGAAAAGCTTCTTCACGCGAGTGCAAATCCCGCGAAGCGTTTTTTTGTTTCATAGGACGTAATTTCCTATGAAAAAAGAGACCGCCACGTTCACGCGTGCGGTCTCTCTTCCGTGTCCTCTGCAATTATAAATTTATGATGAGAATATAACTGTCCGAATCTTAAACAGCCATCTATTTTTCCGGCTCATCTGTCCGGTTTGCTTTCTCGAGCTTTGCCAGATGCGCGGCTGCAAATTCTTTGATTGCCTCAAAACTCTGCGGGCTGATCACATGTTCAATGCGGCAGGCATCTTCCACTGCCACCTCTCTTGGCACATCCAACGCTACCAAAAGCTTTGTCAGTAATGTATGACGCTCATAAATCATCTCCGCGATCTTCCGTCCCGACGGCTCCAGAGTGATATATCCCTCATGATCCATCGAAATATAACCGTTTTCACGAAGATTCTTCATCGCAACGCTGACGCTTGGTTTTGAATACCCCAGCTCATTGACTACATCGATCGAACGGATCATCGGCTTGCGATAGCTTAACATAAGAATCGTTTCCAGATAATCCTCTGCTGACTGCTGTATTTTCAAAGTGATTCCCTCCAAACTTCTAACACATAACCGGCCTGGCTTCGTGCCTTCCCGTCTCCCGCAGAATAGTCTTCCCAAACTGCCGACCAGTTACCATAATACTATATACTAGAATACCATATTTGGAAGAATATTTCAAACCATATCGAAATCAATCTATCGTTTCCAGAAACCGACGGAGTTACTGTTCACGCATACGTGCCCAGTAACGGAATTTGCCGTGGCTTCGCCTTTAAATACGTCAGCAAGCTGCACAGTGTTCCTGCAAAATTTCTTCCAACGCGGTTTTGCTGCTGGTGTGGCAGCGGACAACTTCTGTCCGGCTTCCCTTTGCACCATCAACCGCCGTCCGAATCATTTTATGGGAAACGGTGCTTGTAAAGAGTACAAGCAGATCCGGCGCTCCGATCTGTTTGCCGAAATCCGCCGTCATCTGTGTAAATACCTTTGCCTTACAGTTAAATGATTTGCAGATTTTCACGTACTGGCTGACCATGCGGTCATGACCACCTACAATTACAACACTCATATTTTATCCTCCGAAAGTTAGCTCTGTCTAACTGCTGATGAAGTTAGTATACACTAACTCATCTTATTTGTCCAGAGGAAAATTGAAATTCATAGAAAATTCATAGAAATAAACGTACCGTGCAAGACTATTTTTCACCAACCAACCTTATCTTACACGGTACGCATTTTCCCATTATCCATTTTTATCCAATACTAATTTTTATCGTATTTTACGCTTTTAACACCTCCTCTGTTACTCCCGTTTTTCCTATTCCAGCTTTATACACCTCCAATCCCGATATCGCTATATCAAATGTCCAATCCGTTTCGCACAGAAATTCCATTTTCTGATACACATCCCAACGACTCATCGACGTATGTTCTTCTAACTGATATTTTCTCCCCAGCTGCCGGTATGCATGAAGCCCCAGTCTATGATATGGCAGAAATTCCAATTCCTGACAATTTTTAAGTTCCTGGCATAACTGCGCCGTTTTCCGAATATTTTCCACATCATCATTGACTCCTTCTACCAGCGGCACACGGACATGAATCGAATGCGGCGCGCAGATCGCATCGGATTTGCGGATATTTTCCAGAATACAGGCATTGTCCTGCCCCGTCCATTTCTTATGCTTTTCCGGATCCATGGTTTTCACATCCACATAAAACATCTGCAGATGCGGCACGATCCGTTTGACATTTTCAAACGAAGTAAACATATCTAACTCTGCCGCCGCATTGATACAGGCATCATCACAGGCCTCCAGCAGTGCTTCCGCAAAATCCGTCTGACAGAACAGATCACCTCCTGAAAGTGTCACGCCACCACCAGAATAGAAGAAAAACATCTCATCCTTCTGGATCTCGCGCATTACCTCTTTTACGGTCATCTCCTTGCCATAGATCTGCTGTGCCCGGTAATTGCAGGCATCCACACACTGAAAGCACTGTTTACAGCGGCTGTAATCCCTCACGATCTCTCCCGTTTTTTCGCTCCGGCGAAGTGCCTGTTCCGGACAGACCTGGATGCAGGCACCGCATCCGGTGCAGCGCTCTTTCATATAGTAGACTTCCCGCTGCCCCGACTGTGACTCCGGTGTCGAACACCAGGCACAGCGCAGGGGACAGCCCTTAAAAAATACAACCGTCCGCATTCCCTTCCCATCGGAGAGGGATAACCGCTCAATCCGAAGAATATTTGCTTTTAATTCCATACGCTGTTCCTCCTGTCAAGTACACCTTGCCTGCTGCCCGCCACCGCGCATGATGCACATCCCCGGTAGCTGATTTGCCGTATTTTTTATGAAACACGGCAGATTTCACTCTTTTTCCTAGCAGATATTGGAATGTGAAGTTCTGGAAATGATATCGTCCTGTACTTCTTTTCCAAGCTCTGTAAAATATGCTGTATAACCAGCTACACGTACCAGCAGTCCGTTGTAATCCTCCGGATGCTTCTGTGCTTCTTTTAAGGTCTCCGTATCGATGACATTGAACTGTGTGTGGAATACGCCCAGGGAGCAGAGACTCCGCAGGTAGTTCATCAGTTCTTTTGTCGAGTTCGGGCTGTCGCGGAATACCGTATCCATCTTTACATTCAGCAGGGTTCCCTGATTGAAACGGCCATGCGGAATGTGGGAAATGGATTTCAATACAGCGCCCATGCCCTCGGTATCGGTTCCCTGGTTCGGAGATACGCCGTCTGCTAACGGTTTCCAAGCCAGACGTCCGGACGGAAGTGCACCGACCTCCAGACCAAACGGAGTATTTCCAGATACCGGAAGAATACCTGGCGTCATCTTGCCGAATTTGCTGTGGAACGACTCAATATAGTCCGCGATAAAACAGAACATATCACCGGTCAGCTCGTTTACTTCGTCGTCATCATTGCCGTACTTCGGAGCTTCATCACACATCTTCTTGACATCCTCATAACCCACAAAGTTTGCATCCAGTGCATCCAGAAGACGCTGCATCGTTACTTTTTTCTCATCAAATACAAGTTTCTTTACTGCAATCAGGCTGTTGATCAGGTCTGCTACGCCGATCGCATCAATACCATTTCCAAGGTTATATTTCGCACCGCCCCATGCGTAATCTTTCGCATTCTCTACGCACTCATAGAAGGAAAGGGAAAGTGCCGGAACGACCCTCTGGAAGCCAATGTCATCGCATACATGGCTGGAAGCCACGGTTCCGCGAAGTTCATAGCGGATCTGCTCTTTGACTGCCTCTTCAAACTCTTCGTAGGTATTAAAGGCAGTCGGATCGCCGGTCGCCTCAGATGCCTGAATGCCATATTTACGGCTCTTGCCGTTTAACAGGGCAAATTCAACCGCAGAACCTAAGTTGAAGTCTGCATATGCGGTGTAGCATCTCTGTTTTCCTTCCAGGTTCGTCTCTACACAGCCGCATGGATTCCAGTTATATGCTTCTTTTAACGGGATTCCCTTGTTCAGGAGCATCTCGATACCAACTTCATCGTTGTGAAATGCCGGGAAACCGGTTCCAAGCTTGATAACCTCTGCAATCTTCTTTAAGAAGCTGCTCGGATTCTTCGCCATATTGTAGCGGACAGACAGGGATGGCTGATATAACTGTACTTCTGCGGTTGCCTGCAAAATCAGGTACGACACGTCATTGACTGCGTCCATGCCGCGCTCATCCACACCGCCGCAGCATACGTTCTGGAACATTGGGTAACCGGCGGAAAACTGTGCGGTTACCTGATCCTGGAACAGGCACTGCTCAGAGAATTTAACCCATAAGCAGTCCAAAAGTTCCTGCGCCTCTTCCTCTGTCAAACGGCCTGCCTCGATATCTGCCTTATAAAATGGGTAAAGATACTGATCCATACGTCCCGGGTTGTAGCTTGCTGCATTCTGCTCCATGAAAATACAGGTCTGGTAAATATACATCGACTGAATCGCCTCGCGGAAGGTACGCGCCGGTTTTTCCGGAACCTGATCGCAGGTCCCTGCAATCTGTAACAGTTCTTTTCTGCGCTTCTCATCCGGCTCTGCCTCTGCCAGCTTTCTCGCCTCTGCCGCATAGCGGTGTCCCAATGCGGAGATACCGTCAGCTGCCAGCTCCATCGCTTTCAGGTATTCAATCTTCTCATAGTCACCCGGACGGGTAATATCAAGTGTATCAAGCACTTTATGGATATGCGCCTTGATTCCCTCCATGCCTTCTTTAATGACTCTGGAATAACCCGCAGTCGTCTCGCCCCAGCCACGAACCGATTTACGGTTGATGTAAAGAGCGCCGCAGTCACGTAAGGTTGCCGCAAAATCTGGGCATTGTACCAGCCACTGCTCATACGTGGAACGTCCCTTCCAGTACGGGCGGATGATCTCCTCAAATGCCTTCCGATCCTCGGGGCGCAGATAGAATGGGTCATATGGACGGGTACTGATGGTATCCAGCTCCTCATCCAGAACCGACCAGCAGGTATCGACACTTAAAATACCACCGCGCTGCTTGCTTCCGGCATTGCCGACAATCAGCTCATCCCCCCAGATTTTTACAGTTTTCTCCAGGCACTGTTTCTTAAATGCATATGCTTTCCGGATGCACAGCGGCTGTCCCTCTGATTCCTGGAAGCCCTTTGTCAGGATAATTGCATTTTCCAGATCCATCTCTGGCTTGGTCTTTAATACTCTCTGTTTTAATCGGTCAATCCGATCCATGTATGGTTTTCTTTCGATTGCTGCCATCTGATTTCCTCCTATTTTTTACTCACATTCCCATTCTGTGGGATTTATTTTTTTAGCACCTGCTATAAATCTCTTTTCGTTTAAAAGTATAGCAATTCTTATGTGGAAATGGTACAATATCAATAACTAAAAATACCAAAATCTTAACATATTGAATTTTTATAGAAAGAAGGGATCCTTTGAAATCTACTTCCCAGTTACAGGAAATCAACCACTATCAGGATCAAGATTTTCCGGTCAATGTCTACTATTCTGATATTCATTCCATGCAGCCGCCGGGACGCTGGCTGCGCGACTTCCACTGGCATGATGAGCTGCAGTTTACCCTCGTACTAAGCGGAACATTGACAATGCAGGTAGATAATCTTTCTCTGCCCGGACAGGCTGGAGATCTGATTTTCGTCAACACCTCCCTGATTCATGCCGTCACACAGATGTCGGAAGACGGCTCCTATGCGAGCCTCAATTTTCCTTACCGCCTTCTTGCCTTTTTTCCTGGAAGCCGCATGGATCAGGACTACGTCCTGCCCTATACCGCCGGCGGGAAATTCTCCGCTTTCTCTATTCACCCGGAATCCGAATGGCAGAAAGAGTTGATCGGACTGCACAAAAAAATAACCGATTTATTTCTTTCCAATCAGGTTAAAGGCAATGAATATTCTATCTGCATTAAGATTGCCTCGATGTGGAATCTGCTGATTTCCAATTTTCACAGCAGTGGGAATTCTACCTCTATTAACCTCCTGCGCCAGCAGCGCCTGCAATCCATTCTCCTGTTCATCTATGCACATTACGCAGATGATTTACAGCTCTCAGACCTGGCTGCATCAGCCAATATCAGCGTCGGAGAATGCTGCCGGATTTTTCAAAATATTCTTCACACAACTCCCTATGGATATTTAACTAATTACCGCATCCAGACCAGTGTTTCCCTCCTTCACCGCGATCTGCCCATCTCACAGATTGCCGGACTGGTCGGATACAACCAGGTCAGCAATTACATCGCCACATTCAAACGGATCATTGGCTGCACACCGGCACAGTACCGGAAACAACACTTATCAAAACCAGCTATCCCAAGCAGTTAATGGAAAACCGGTCGGCTTCTCTTTATCAGGGAAACCGACCGGCTGCTAAGGTGGTATAAAAATATAAAGGGGGGCTTTTTCAGGATGATGCAACGATTATTTTAATTTTCCAATTTCATCAAATCGTTTATAAGCATCGACAACTGCATTGATCACGCTGCTGCGGAATCCACGGTCTTCCAGTGTCTTCACACCGATCATCGCCGGACCAGCCGGAGAACACACATCATCTTTTAAATTCTCAAGATGCTTTTCGCTCTGTAAAAACAGCTGCACGGTTCCAAGGATTCCTTCCAGTGCATATCTTCTCGCCTGATAACGTAAAAGACCATTGTAAACGCCGCCGTCTGCCAGAGAATTAGCAAACATTGCGATAAACGCCGGGGATGTAGATGTTAATACCGTGCCTGCCACAAACTGGGAGGCCGGAAGGCTGTCAAATCCACCGGCTTCACGTAGAATATACCGGAATTCGTCCTCCTGTTCCTTCGTGTAGCTGTCGCCCTGTTCGATCAGGATAAAACCTTTTCCAATCAAGCAGGCTGTATTCGGGAGAATACGGATAACCGGAACATTCTTTCCTTCTAACTCTAATTCTTTCATATAGGTTGAAACCTCAACACCCGCTACAATCGAAACGATAATTTTTTCCTGCCCTTCTTCTGCACATGCCGCAAAGACCGGTTTCACCTCTTCCAGAACACTCTTTAAAAACTGCGGTTTTACACAGAACACAACATAATGAGCTGCCTTGATCGCTTCTCCATTGGTCTCAACAAAGTTGCATCCCAGCTCGTCCGCTAATTTCTGTCCTTTTTCTGTAACCACATCTGTAATCACAACTTCCGATGGATCAATTCCCTTGCAGGCTGCCGTTGCAAGAGCTGTACCCATAGTTCCACTTCCAATAAAAGCAATTTTTTTCATAGCTGGTCTCCTTTCAACTTAAAGTCCGAGTTAGTAATATACTTCAAATATATCTTATGTGGCTTATATTTCCCTTCGCCTTTCAGCGAAGGGAAGTTCCCGCTCTCAGCGGATAAATTTTTCTTTAAATGCCTGAACATGCGCTTTCTGAACCGATATCAATTTATTTACATCTCTCTCCTGAAGACAACGATAAATTTCCTCATGATGTCCAATATCCATATCATCAATCGAAGATAAATTAATCCGGTTTAAAAACAGAAGACGAATACTCAAATCCTGGTAATTATTCATCTCCCGCTCAAGAAACGGATTCCTAGTCATAGAAGAAATAATTCTATGAAATGCTCGATCCAAAAGAACTCTTTCTTCCGCATCTGTCTCCTCTCTCAGGACTTCCAGGCTGTCTTTCAGCCGCTTTAAATCTTCTTCCGTCCGATTCATAGCAGCAAGCTCTGATTCAAGTGGAGACAGAGCAAATCTCATCTGATAAATCGATTCCACTTCATATAAGGAAATCTCATTTACCATAATACATTGTCTCGGGACAATTTTCACAAAGTTTTCCCATGCCAGTCGATTCAGTGCCTCACGGATGGGAGTTCGTCCCATCCCCAGCTCTTCCATCAATTCAGCCTCTACTAATGTCTGTCCGGGGCGAAGTCTGGCTGTAATAATCATCATCTTAATCTTCTCGTATGCCACATCACTAACTCGCATTGTTTCCCTCATCTTTCTTGTAGAACAAATCTGTGATTTGCATCCAACTTCTTTTAGTCTACAGGAATGCTTATTTTTATAATAGCGCAAATAAGGATCAAATTCAATTAGACTTTTGTATATACCCCGTTTCTGATATAGTTACTGTTCACGCATACATGCCCAGTAACCTGATATGCCCTATTTTTTTTATAATTTTTCGACGCATCGCTTGTAATTTTCTTCCGCGTTGCCGCCCTTATGCCAGATATCCGCGATCGCTTCCGCGATTGGAAGCGGATCCGATTCATTGTACATAACATTTCGTCCCAGCAAGATTCCGCGGATATTGCTGCTGATTCCGATCTCTTTCGTGTACTCTTCTACAACCTCAATCGCCTCACTCTTTACCTCGTCTGGAACTACCAGCACCGGACAGGTGGTCGCCGCCGTCGGAACTGCATATTCATGATTCAGCGGAACTTCAATCCATTTGCCGGATGCACGGCAGCCAAGAGCGCCTACCACGCCGACTACCTTACACAGACTCTCTGAATCCGTCTTCGTCGTAAACCCCGTTTCCGTCGTTTCTACATACAGCGCCTCGATAAAAATTGGAAGACCAGCTGACTCTGCTGCATTGACAGCTTCTGCACAGTACCGAACCGTATATTTGCTTCGCTCATCCATCGGATTCAGACGGATCATAAACTTTACACCGTCCATCCGAAGTTTCACTAGGCGATCGACTGTATAACAGGACGGCATATCGTCCATCTCCCATACCGTATTTTTCAAACCGCCCCGGTTCACAGTGCCAACCAGCATCTTCCCATCCAGAAACGCCTTTTCTCCACGTTCCCGCTGCAACTTATTGAGGATAAATAAATCTTCAATAATATCCGGTGTCGCCTCGATTCCATCAATCTGATCACTCTGCAGCATCCGCACCAGGCGGGATAAATACTCCCGCCTATTACTTAAACCAATCGGATTTCCTTTGTACTCATTGATCATTCTGGCATTGTGATCCGCTGCCGCAAATACCAGCTTATCATGCGGAAATCCCGGTTTTTTTCGCGCCGCCGCTTCCTGCTCAACAACCTCCGGAGAAAAGGCTTTTATCTTGTTTAATTCTTCAAAAATCTTGTCATTCAAAAAACTTTGATAATCAAATCCCATATACACCTTTGCCTTTCTCTGTCACTGAACACATTTTATTTTCCAAAATTAACGATTGCGTCAATTTTATCTCTTCCGCCTACTTTATCGCCCCACTGATCATATACGCTCTGGGCTGCCTCGATAAATGGTTCGCGATCCGGCTCTGTGATTTCGATGCCCTCTCCCTTTAACAGTTCCAAGCACTCATCCTCAGATGCTGTATAAAGTTCTCTCTCTTTATCGATCATTTCTTTGGTGCACTCATCGATAATCTGTTTGTGCTCGTCCGAAAGAGAATCATAGAAATTCTTAGCAACTACGCAGATACCTAAGTCGTTGGTCCATCCAACCATTGCCCAGTGCGGCGCTGCCTCATAAAACTTCTTGGAATAATAGTTTGTATTGGCCGCTTCTGCACCGTCAATGATGTTCTGCTGCAGCGCTGTGTATAATTCGCCGTATGCCATCGGCAACGGGCTTGCGCCGAATGCGGTAAAGGAATCCAGCTGTACCTGATTTTCCATGGTACGGATCTTGAGGTTCTTTAAATCTTCGATGCTGTTGATCGTCTTCTGCGTTGTCATGATATGTCTGGTTCCCAAATCCAGGAAGCCCATCAGATGGAAGCCTTTCTCCTCACAGTCACCGCTATAGGACATTCCAATCTCGTCAGAGTCCAGAACGGAATACATATGTTCCTTATCTCTCCAGAGGAACGGAAGGCAGAATATATTAACAGATGGAACAAAGCTGGAGAACGGCGCTACCGACGTCATCGCCATCTCTACGGTGCCAAGCTGCATACCCTCAATGACATCTCGCTCGTTGCCAAGCTGGTTATCCGGATATATTTCTACTTTAATTTCGCCATTGGAGCGCTCTTCCACAATCTCTTTAAAATATTCCGCTGCTTTTACCGGAGGTTCGGTTGCTGCCTGTGATAAAGAAACCTTTACGGTCACCGCACCACCGGATGAACCGCCTGTATTAGCCGCTGCCTTTGCGGACTCTCCTGTGGAAGCGCTGCCGCCTCCTCCACATCCTGCCAGAGAGCCAGCTGCCACCAGCATCGCCATCGTCATGCTTACAAACCGTTTCACATTTTTCTTCATATCAATAAATCCTCCTTTCATTTCATCTTCTTATCCCATTAACTGCGGCAGCCATAAATAGGTCTGCGGGAGATATGTAACAATAATCAGTACAACTAACATTGCAAGAATCGTAGGAACTACAAACGGGAATACCTCTCTTACACTCTTTCCGGTCAGTCCACAGGCAACGAATAAAGTTGCTCCATAAGGCGGTGTTACGTATCCAATCGCCAGGTTGATGCAAACAATAACACCAAAGTGAATCGGGTCGATTCCATAAGCGGTTGCTACCGGGAATAAGATCGGCATTAAAACGATAATTGCAGAGAAACTTTCCATAAACATTCCAACTAAGAACAGCGCAATATTTAAGAAAATAAGGAATGCAGTCTTACTTGTGATGAATGTATTCATAACCTGGATTAAGAGCTGCGGCAGCTGTTTTGCTGTGATAAACCATGCAAAGATATAAGCGCAGCCTGTGATAATCATGATACCAGCCGCTGTCTGCGCGGACTTAACAAAAATACCAGGTAAATCTTTCAATGTAATTTCTTTGTAAATAAACATACCTACCAGGAAGCCATAGACAACCGCCACAGCCGCTGCTTCAGTTGCAGAAAAGATACCGCTGATGATACCACCGATAATGATAATCGGAAGTCCTAAACCAGGAAGTGCAGAAAACATCGTTCTCCGTACTTCTTTCGGATCAAACTTGGTTGTCTGGATATATGCATCTCCGCCCCTGGAAGCGTGAATATAGGAGTAGACCATCAGTGCCACACCAATCATAACTCCAGGAATAGCGCCTCCGAGGAATAACTGACCAACAGATGCACCTGTGGAATATCCAATCAGAACCATTAAGATACTTGGCGGAATAATCGGTCCGATACTTCCTGCTGCTGAGAGAAGAACCGTTACGAAACTCATGTTATAGCCTTTTTCTTTAAATGCAGGCGTCATGATCGAACCGATTGCTGCTGTTCCAGCCGTTGCTGAACCGGAAATTGCCGCGAAAATCATGGATGCCAGTACGGCTACCATCGCCAGACTTCCTTTTACAAAGCCAATCGACGCACTTGCAAAATCTACAATTCGTTTGGACATACCGCCCTGATCCATCAGATTTCCTGCCAGCATGAACATCGGAATCGCCATGATTGGCCAGCTGTCAAGACCCGCAAACATTCTCTGCGGTACCAGAACCAGTGGGAAATTTCCCTCAAGCATAATCGAAAGTGTCGTTCCCATTCCGAGTGCAACAAAAATAGGGGCTCCGATTAGAAACAGACACAAAATACAGATAAATAAAAATCCTAACATATCGCAGCCTCCTTTACTAATCTATAAATTCTCTCGGTTCTTCCGGTGCATTCTTGTTTTTTAAGCGTTCGATAAAGGTAAGGAGCTGTTCCATAATCATCAAAGCTCCACCGGTTGGGAATGCCGCGTAAATCAAAGCCATCGGAATCTGCATCGCCGGAGACGTCTGAGCCGTCGTAGACTGTACTACTTTGAACCCGAAATATGTCATAATACATAAGAAAACAATCGTTAAAAGATCTACAATCGCGGTCAAAATGCGTTTCGGCTTTTGCGGAAGTGCAGATGTCAGAACATCTACCTGAAGGTGAGAACGATTTCTCATCGCAATCGCCGATGCCATCAATACCAGCCATATCATCAGATATCTCGCTAATTCTTCGGTCCATCTAAGAGGACTCTGTATTACAAAACGGAAAAAAACCTGAATAATAACCGTAATTGTCATCGCAAGAAAAAGAACAACTACTACCGCATCATTTACATTTCGAATTATCTGGAGAAGTGGGTTCCCCTTTTCTTTCATAACGTATCCCCCTTTCCTGGATAGTTTTTACAAAGGCGGCAGCCTGTGAAACTGCCGCCGGTTTTTCATTAGATCTTTCTCTCCAAGCCGCGTTTCTCATAGTAAGAATCCGGGATATCTTTCGGATCTTTGTACATAACCATCACGCACTTACCGTCACTGCCGATAGTCGGCACATCCATAATGAATAATGGCCATCCAAACCATTTGTACCAACCAAACTCCCACATGGTTGTACAGTTCAGGCAGTAGCACTGGAATCCTTCCTTATTATAAGCTCTTGGATCCGGTTTATCTAAAGTCTGTACCTTGTCTGGACATTCGGTTACCAGCCAGCCGCCGCTGTTACAACGCGGAAGTGTAAAGGTAATCTTCTCCTCATCCTCTTCCCAAATCTGATCGCCGTTATCATGAAGAGCAGACCATAATACTGCACGGTTCTCCAGGAAATCTTCCATTGGGAAATCTTTATATGTAGCCTGACCCGCTTTATATTTCTCCATCCAGTCCTGCAGGCATGGCGGATAGCACCATAATGCATAGTCTTCCATACATTCAAAGATCGCCTCATCCGGTGCCCATTTCTTGAAATTGCGTAATGTCTGATTTACCCAGCGGACTGCGAAATGGTGAAATCCTGTCTTTTTCTCTACATTTAATTTGTGCAGCTCCAGCGCTTTTTCCATATCACCGGCTTTGATCGCTGCCTCTAATTTATCAATATTGCGAACCGCATAATCATTGCGAACCTTTTCCAACGTCTCTGTATACATCTTCTTTTCCATAATCTATACCTCCTTATTACCAAGCTGTCTTCTTTCCGTATTTTTCATCTTCCTGGATCGGGAAATGCACTTCTTTACCAAGGTCGCTCGACTGATAAATCGCACGGATAAATTCAAGTGTTCTTCTTCCCTCTACGCCGTCTACCATCGGCTCACGATCTTCTTTGATCGCATGGATGAAATCAGTAAGCTGTCTTCTGTGATTTTCGGTTGCCACATAGCCAGCACCCGTTGCTGTATCACCAGAGTCAACTTTTACCTTGGTCAGGTAATCATCCTCGTTCATGCCTTCTACTTTCCATTCTACGATCTCTTCTTCCACAATCTTGATCGTACCTTTTTCACCATGGATTTCGATGTGACGCGGATAACCCGGACGGACTGCACTACTACTTACCAGGCTTCCCAACGCCCCATTCTTAAATTTGAATATTGCGTTGGCTACGTCATCTACTTCAATATCCGGATGCAGGGTTGTCATATAATTACCAGTCAGTCTCTCTACATCGCCGACTAAATAAAGCATTAAGTCAATAAAATGAACGGTCTGGCTAATCAGGGAACCGCCGCCCTCACCTTTCCATGTACCTCTCCATGCACCGGAAGCATAGTATTCATCGCTTCGGAAGCATTTTCCAGAACAATCAACCGAAAGAAGTTTACCAAGCTTGCCTTCATCCAGCGCTTTCTTGATCAGCTGAGCCTGATCCATGAAACGGTACATAAAGATAACACCAAATTTAACGCCCGCTTCTTTACATGCTGCAATCATCCTGTCAGCTGCATTACAATCGACAGAAATTGGTTTCTCACACATTACGTGTTTGCCAGCCTTCGCACAGTCCACAACCATCTGCTCATGCAGGAATGGAGGTGTTACTACACAGACAGCATCGATATCATCTCGTTTCAGCATCTCTTTATAATCCGTGTAATAAGACGGAATATTGTACTCTTTGCTGAATTCCTTTGCCACATCCTCTTTCACGTCACAGAATGCAACAACCTCTGCTTCCGGGATATCCCGAAGTGCTCCTGCATTTAACGGACCTGCCATACCGCCGCCGATAATACCAAATCTGATTTTGTCGCCCATACTCTTTTTCCTTCCTTTCTTTTTTAATCTTTTATTAGTACATGCACTTTGTTTTCTTTAATATATCTCAGATATCTTACTGATATATTAGCACTTTATTTTTTCATTTTCAAGTCGTTTTCTGATTTTATTTGACGAACTTTAAATCGTATTGATCTTTTATCATGTTTTATTTCATTGTATTGTACATTTCCAGTCCATTTTCCCCCATATTTCCCTTATTGCATAAACAATCGGTCAATTTTATTCTCATTCAAATATTCTTCCGCCATTGATTCCACATAAATCTTGAACAGATTTCATAGAACAATTCTTTTCTACAAAACAAAGAAGAGCCATTTAATGTCTCTGCATCAAATGACTCTTCTCATTTTCAATTCTTTACTGCCCAATCTCCGCCGCCGGACCCACTGCCGGTTCCTGCGCCGGACCGTGTCCTGGTCCGATGTCGCTGCCCGGTCCTGCCGGCACGATCGTCGTGCTAGATTCTGCCGGATCTTCAACTGTCTCGGCAGGTGTTTCCGGCACCACCGCCGGGGCTGAATACCGTTTTCCTGCCGTACCCGTCTTGTGGATCCGCTGCATCCGCTCTTTGATGGATTCGCTCTTGATCTGCTCGATCTTGGCGCTGGCGTCTTCTTTTAACTCCTTGCTGCTGCGGCCGGAATCGCCGCTCTTTGCAGACTCCAGAAGCTTCGCCGCCTCATCCGAGAGCAAATGATCCCTTCTGAAATTCGCCGCGGTATATCCGCTGGTTGTGATTTCAAATGCATCCGGATGACCTGCCAGATAGGTTCCTTCTCCGCGTCCATTGTCCGTCTCCGGGGTATCAAAGGACGCCGCCGGAAGCCCCTCTACCATCTTTTCCATCGCATTTTTCCAGATCTTCGCCGGATACGTGCCGCCGTACAGGCTGGAAAGTGTCTTCTGCTGGTCGTAGCCAACCCAGACCGTCATCGTATAATATGGCGTCATGCCGCAGAACCAGCCGTCACGGCTGCCGTTGGTCGTACCGGTCTTTCCGGCCGCCTCTATATTGCCGCTCCAACCCATCGACGCCGCCGTACCTTTTGTGACAACTCCCTTTAAAATATCGGTCATCAGCACGGCGCTGCTCTCCTGATAAACCTGAACCGATTCATAATCTTCAAAAATATCTTCGCCCTGGTTATTGATCATCTTGATAATACAGGTCGGTTCGCGGTACTGTCCCCGGTCTGACAGCGCCGCATAAGCGCCCGCCATCTCCTCGGTCGTCATACCGGTGGTAAAGCCGCCCAGGGAGGTCGCCGGATAATAGTCCGCCGCTTGCACACTCGCGAAGCGCATCTGGGTTAAATATGCCATACCGACATCCGGTGTGATATCATCATAGATATACCATGCCACACCATTTTTACTTCGCTCGACCGCATTTCGAAGCTCCAGCCTCTCGCCGGAAAGGGACTTCACATCCACGCCCTTCTGCTTCGCCGCGTCAATATCGATATTCGGAATCCTTGTTTCCGATGTGTAACCATTTTCCAGTGCCGGTGTATACACAATCAACGGTTTGATAGAACTTCCCGGCTGTCTCGGGCTCTGGAACGCACGGTTTAATGTGTAGGTATCCGTCTCCTGACTGCGTCCACCCACAATCGCCACGACGCGGTTCGTCTTGTTGTCAATAACGGTGGACGCGCCTTGCAGCTTGTAAACGCCGTTTTCGGATGTATTGCCATCAAAGGACAGAACTCCATCTAATGCATCCTGCAGGATCGTCTGCTTGTCCGGATCCAACGAGGTATAAAGGTTATAGCCGCCCGTATAGAGCGCATCGCGCTCCTGGTTGTACACCTCGTTGTAATTGGCATTGTACTCTTTGTAAGCCTCGTCGCTGCGGAATCCATACTGGAATTCAAAACCGTCACGGCGCATCAGATAGCGAATCGCACAGTCGATCGCATACGTCGTCTCATAGTTGTGCAGCGGCACTCTCTGACGGTTGACCGTGATCTCCTCCGCCTTTGCCTCTTTGCACGCTTTCTCCGTAATAAATCCCATACTCAGCATATCTTCCAGAATCTTATCGCGGCGTGTCAGCGCATTTTCCGGATGACGGTACGGGTTGTAATACGTCGGCGAGTTCGGAATCGCACACAAATATGCCGTCTGGCTCAAGGACAGTTCATCCGCATCCTTGCCAAAATAACCTCTTGCAGCCGCCTGAAGCCCGTAGTACGTGTTCGCGAAGCTGATATCATTGATATAGAACTCCATAATCTGCTCTTTGGTGTATTTCTTCGTCAAATCTAAGGAAATCAGCATCTCCTTGATCTTCCGCTCCATCGACACCTCGCGGGTCAGAAAACGGTTTCTCGCTAACTGCTGGGTGATCGTACTCGCGCCGTGCTTTTCTGCTCCCTCAGTCAAAAAGTAATTGACTGCGACACGGAAAATACCTTTTATATCAATGCCTGGATTTTCCCAGAACGTCCGATCCTCGATCGCCACAAATGCGTTAACTGCATTCTGCGGTATCTGGTCATACTTCAAATAACTGGAATCCTCGTCTCCCGTCAGCTTCGCCAGCACATTACCGTTGGAATCATAAATATAACTTGCCTCCTGCAAACGGAACGTATCCGGCGTACTGTTTTCCACCACTCCCTCTATCTGGCTTTTATAGTCCTCATAGAGTGGAATCAGCTTATATGCGCCAAATCCGGCACCGCCAATCACCAGCAGTACCAGACACACCAGAAGCGTCTTGAACATGGTTCCAAAGATCCTTGCCATCGCATGGAACACGATCTGTCCACCGCTCCGGCTGTTATTTTTGCCCGCTTTCTTTTGCTTGCCGACATCGATTTTCCCGCTTTTCTTTGCGGTGCCCCGCCTGCCCGAAGATCGTGCGGATGAAGCTGCCGGCTTCTTTCGAACGCCGGAGGCGTCCTCTCTCGTCTGTTTCTCCCTCATCTCTTCCCTCATCTTCCTATGTATCTATGGTTGCTTCCATTCTATTTTCATGCGGCACCTTAGACTTCAAAAATACCTGTCTGCGGACAGCAACTTTTTATACTTTTCTGACAAAATCAGCTTGGACTCCCTTTTATTATAAGTTTTTTTGTCCAAAAGAACAAGCCTGTTTTCGAAATCTGCTCAATCTCCTGCCGCGTGTTACTGTTCGCGCATACGTGCCCAGTAACGGAATTTGCCGTGGCTTCGCATTTAAATACGGCAAATTCCTGCTGCCACCACGTTTTCTTACGGCACTTTCGGTTCCAAAAGTGCCTACCCGGAAACAGTAACGGGATTTTGCCAATGCATTCAGCTTCAAAAACACTTGTCTGTAAACTGCATTTTCGCTGTATCAACGCCGTTTCCGAAAAAAAAATGCTAGAAGTTCATGCACTAACAGCGGCGTGGCGGATAACAGGAGAAGCGCCAGCCACTCTGCCGGGTGCAGCCGCACCGTGTGAAGGAGTTTCATCAAAAAAGGAATCTCCGTCACCGCAACCTGCATCAGAATCCCCACAAGGAATGCCGCAAGCATCAGCGGATTTTTCCCAAGACTGCGCGAAAATGCCGAGCCCGTGAGCGAGCGCATGCCGACCGCGTGAAAGAGCTCCGACAGTCCCAGAACAGTAAATGCATACGTCTGCGCCCGTGAAAGCTCCTGTCTACTGAAAAATGCCCCCAGCGTGACCGCTGCAATCAGACACCCGTAAAATGCCATGCAAAACCACCCGCCTCCGGCAAACAGCGACTCGTCCGTCCGGCGCGGCGGCTGACGCATCAGGTTCTCCCGGTCGTTTCCATCCATGCCGAGTGCCAGCGCCGGAAGCGAGTCCGTAATCAGATTAATCCAAAGGATGTGCCCGGCTCCCAGCGGCGCCGGTATTCCGATAGCAACGGCGGCAAACATGGTTAAAATCTCCCCCAGATTGGAGGAAAGCAGAAACAGTATAGATTTTCGTATGTTTTCATAGATGCCGCGCCCTTCCTCAATTGCCCTCTCGATCGTCGCAAAATTATCATCCGTCAAAATCATATCCGCCGCCTGCCGCGCCACATCGGTGCCGCCTTTTCCCATCGCGATCCCGATATCGGCTGATTTAAGCGCCGGCGCATCATTTACGCCGTCCCCGGTCATCGCCGTCACGCACCCGGCGCGTTTTAAAGCCCGCACAATCCGGACTTTATGTTCCGGCGACACCCGTGCAAAGACTGATACAGAACCGATTCTTTTCTCCAGCTCTCCCTCATCCAGCGTTTCCAGCTGCGCCCCCGTCATGCATTCTTCCCGCCGTTTGGCAATCCCCAGCTGCCTGGCGATCGCAAGCGCCGTGTCTGCATGATCTCCAGTGATCATAACCGTCCGCACAGATGCCCTGCGAAATGCCTCAACTGCCCCGGCTGCTGCCTCCCTCGGCGGATCCATCATGCCTGCCAGACCCAGAAATATCAGGTTCTGCTCCAGCTGTCCCACCTGTTTCTCCCGCTTTCCATCCGGCATTTTTCCTGTTTGAAGCTCCCTATACGCCCCCGCGAGTACTCGCAGGGCACGCGCGGACATACGCGTGATCTCCGCCTCAATCTCTGTCCGCCTCTCCCTGGTCAGCGGCACAATTTTGTCCTCTTCCATCTCATAACGACACCTTTTAAGAATCACATCCGGCGCCCCTTTTACACAAGAAATCCAGTTTTCTCCCTGCTCATGCACCGTCGTCATTCTCTTCCGATCCGAATCAAAGGGAATCTCCCCTTTCCGCGGATATCTCCGACGCAGATGCTCCGGAGAAACACCACAGTTTTCACAAAATCCGTACAGCGCCCGCTCGGTGGCATCCCCCACCGTCTCCCCGGCATCGCTGCACAGCGCAAATACCTCCAGAAGCCGTTTTCCCACTTCTCCTTCCTTAGAGCGCGCCAATTCCTGTTCCGTATACTCCTGTCGATTTACATAACATGTCGTCACCGTCATCTCATTTTTCGTCAGCGTTCCCGTTTTATCTGAGCAGACCACGCTGACTGCCCCCAGTGTTTCCACGGACGGAAGACGGCGCACGATCGTGCCAGCCCGCGCCATTTTCGTCACTCCCAGCGCCAGCACAATCGTCACCGTCGTCGGAAGCCCCTCCGGCACGGCAGCTACCGCCAGGGAAATCGCGGTGAGCAGCATTTCCATCACGTCGCGCTTCTGCCAGACGGCGAGGGTAAATAATAAAACGCACAGCCCGATCGTAAGAATACTCAATAGTTTTCCCAGATCCGACAGCCTTTTTTGCAACGGTGTCTCCTCCTCCGGCGCCTCGCGGATCAGAGAGGCAATCCTCCCTACCTCCGTATTCATGCCGGTGGCGATGACAATTCCCTTTCCCCGCCCTGCCGTCACGTAAGAAGTCATAAATGTCTCATTTTTACGCTCTGCCACCGGAAGCGCACCGGCGGCTAAAAAATGGCTGTTTTTCTCAACCGCCCGCGATTCGCCGGTCAGCGCTGATTCTTCTGCCCGCATTTCAGCTGTCTCGGTAAGACGCAGGTCGGCTGGAACCTGCCGCCCGGCATCGAGCACGACCAGATCCCCCGGCACCAGCTCCCGCGCGGCAATCTCCCGCTCTTTTCCTTCCCGGATCACAACCGCCTCCAGCTGCGTCATCCGTTTTAAGGATTCGAGCGCTTTCTCCGCCTTCCCCTCCTGAATCACGCCCACCGTGGCATTTAATACGACAACCGCCAGAATTACCCCCGCATCGCCGTACTCGCCCAAAAGCAGGGAGATCCCGGCTGCCGCAAACAACACAAAAATCAGAGAGTCGCAAAGCTGTGCCCCGATGCGCACAATCAGACTCCGCGGTGGTGCTTCCCGCAGCTCATTTTCCCCATAATGGCGCTGCCGCACCTCCACTTCCGCTGCCGATAAGCCTGTCCGCAAATCGACCGAAAACTCCCTGCACACCTCTTCCACCGTCCGGTTCTCATACATGCGCATTTCCCCCTTTTTCTGTCCCTGTTCTGTACTTTTCACAGACTGCATTTATTCATATGCGGAAAATAGGGGGGATTAGAACTGAATGGTTGGAATAAAGAAATGGAAAGCATAGTCCTGTTTGATGCTCAAATGGCATCGGAACTCTTATTGTTTCGATGCCATTCTATAAATTCTATGATTTAATTTTATCGTTCTGTTTCGGTCACATACCTTACACCTGTGGTTCCGGCTCCTGCGTCTGCGCGGCCGGTTTGCGCTCCATCGGCATATAACCTTCTTTCTTCCGCTGTATCGGCTGTACAGTCACCGTTGCTGCCGTATCCCGGAACGCCGGGAGGCTACCTGTCTCCATGTAAGCACGGAACGGAAGTTCGCCCTGCACTGGGTCTTTCACGACCTCATTTTTCTCCACTTCTGGCCGTTCTCCTCTGCGCGGTGGACGGCGCTCAAACCGCTCCCGCCTTCCAGAAGCCGGGCGGTCTTCCCGTTTCTCATTTTCCGGCACCGCGCGGTTTCCGCTACGTCTGTCCGCTGCTCTCTCGGCTCCCGAAACACGCGCTGCCTTCTCTCTCTCTGAGCAAGCTTTCTCTCTGCCCTGCGTGCGCTCGGTATTCCCCTCTGCAGCACGATCCGCTGTACGGTTCCGATAGCTTCTCTCCGATCGTTCCGGTCTGTCACTGCCAGACGGACGTTCTTGTGCGCTGCGCTCCTGTTCCGGCTTTTCGGCTTTTTCCGGTGTTTCCAGACGTGTTCCCCTATTCGGACCACTTACGCCTCTTGGCGCCTGTGTCCGCTCCGAAAGAGGTCGAACCTGCATCTTATTTTTCTTTTCCTTCTCCCGGAAGCTTTTAAGTACGATCGCCGCCGAATACTGGTACGCATAGATACAGCTTTTCATCAGTTCCTGCTCTTCCTCCGTCTTGCAGGAACTCAAGAGCATCTCTTCCTCTTCTTTTTCCAGATATGCCTCTCCGTTCGTATCGCGTTCCTTTACCGGCTTGTAGATCCGGTATTTCTTGTAATACGGCGGACATGGAAACTGCTTATTCTTAACCGGTTCCGGTACAATCCGCAGTTTGTAGGTATCGGACATGCGCGCCAGAACATTATGTATTTTCTCACAATTCTCTCTCGTATTTGTCTCCCGCGCCGGGATACAAAGTAAATAATCCATCTATTTTCCCTCACATCTATCAAACGATCCTTTTCAAAATCGTTTTCTTCTCAAATTTTCTACATTTACGCCAATCTTTATTGTATCATGTCAGAGAAAAACGGGCAAGTGAAAAAGAATGTGCCTCACGACAATTTCCTGTTACACAAAAAAGGCTGCCACACGAATGCCAAACGAACGTTTTCCGTCCGGAGCCTTCTGTTTGTGACAGCCTGTCTTCCTTTATCTAACGCAGCCATATTTACCTGCGTGTTACTGTTCACGCATACGTGTCCAGTAACACCTGCGTTCCTCAGTCTCTTACACCATCCAGTCTTTCAGCACGCCGTGATCGCGCAGCAGCTTTCCAACCACCGTCTTGTCAATCTTCCGGAGAATCGGCTTTTTGAGTGCTTCAAGCGGCATCGGCAGCTTCATTTCCAGCGGCGATCTGCCGTCCATCAGCTTGACCGTGCTGTCCAGAAGCTCGCGGATATCGTAGACACTTCCCCATACCTCCGGTACGCCGCGGTCTACGCCGCACAAGCCGTACACCGCTTCCATCGCGGTGCGGACGGAATACTCGGTCGTGAAAATAGTATCGCGCGGGGTCTCCGCAAACTGCCCCAGAAATGCCGCATTGACACATCCATCCGGGATAACGTCCGGGCGGTCTCCGGCACGCCGCGGCATAAAGAATGCTGTAATATACGGCATCATCGTCGGCGTACAGTTCGCATGGTTTTCAGCCAGTTCCTCGATCTGATCCTCCGGGATTCCGAGATGGTACAGCCATTCTTCGGTGATCTCCTTGCCCGTGCAGGCGCGCATCGGCTTCTTCACATAATCGCCTGGTACATCCGTAAATAAACTGTATACCCAGACGCAGATCTCGTCCTTATTCTGCGCTTTGAACTGTCCCTGACGGTTGATCGTCCAGCTGAGCAGCCAGCTTGAATCACGGCAGCTCACGATACCGCCTGTTACGACGCGTCCACTTCTCGGATCCCTGCGGCAAATCTTGCGGATCTGGGAAATGATTGTCTCATCCGAAGTCGTGACCGTCGCAGACTCCCAGTTCGTCTTCTGGATATCCGAGCAGAATTTCTCCGGATGTCCAAATGCCGGATCCTGCGCAGCAATCTGACGCCACAGACTCCAGCAGCCGCTGGTACGCACTTCCGCACCTTCTACCGGTGCCTGATTCTGGTCGCCGTAGATCGTTCCCTCAGTACAGCTTCCGTTCGTAATAAAGACAAAATCATCCTCAGTCAACGCGATTTCCTTCTTCTCGCCGCCCTTCACGTACTCGATCGCCTTCGCAACCTTTTTCTCACCCTGGATGTCAAACCGCACATTCGTAACCTCGGTGCCAAACTGGATCCGGACGCCTGCCGCCTCCAGATATTTCTGCATCGGCAGAATCAGCGACTCATACTGGTTGTAACGCGTAAATTTGAGTGCCGAGAAATCCGGAAGTCCGCCGATGTGGTGGATAAAACGCTGAAAATAGCGTTTCATCTCTAATGCACTGTGCCAATTTTCAAACGCAAACATTGTTCTCCAGTACAGCCAGAAATCCGAATCAAACACCTCATTATCAAACACATCCTCAATGGATTTGTCATACAGATCCTCATCCTTCGTGAAGAACAGCTTCATGATCTCCATGCTGCCTTTCTGGCTCAAGCGGAATTTGCCGTCCGTGTGTGCGTCCTCGCCTCGGTTGACCGTCGCACGACAGAGCGAGTAGTTCGGATCATGTTTATTCAGCCAGTAATATTCATCGAGAACTGATGCCCCCGGCACCTCCAGGGACGGGATGCTGCGGAACAGATCCCACAGGCACTCAAAATGATCCTCCATCTCGCGGCCGCCGCGCATCACATATCCACGGGTCGGATCCTGAATACCGTCACATGCACCGCCTGCTACCTCCATCGCCTCCAGAATATGGATATTTTCTCCCGGCATCTGTGCGTCTCTCACAAGAAAACACGCCGCCGCCAGAGAAGCCAATCCACTTCCGACGATATAAGCCGATTTGCCCTCGATTCCCGCCGGTTTCTCCGGGCGCGCAAATGCCTCATAATTTCCCTTCGAATAATAAATTCCCTTGCTGTTTTTCTCCTGGCTGCCGCGTTCCGTATTCCGGTAATCCGAAGCCGACTTAACCACTTTTCCTGCCTTTTTCCGCTTCGACGCCGCTGCCGCCAGCCCCGCTCCAACTGCCAGTGCCGATACCGCACCCGCTTTCCATGCTTTCTTATTCATGTCCTGATCGCCCCTGCCTTTCTTCAACTTTCAAACCATTTCTTTTTTACGTTACCCCGATATCTAGTTTTTGATACTATCTAATAATGATTTGATAGTAAAACTTTTTTGAAGAAAAGTCAAGAGCATCGCTTCTCTCTCATCATCTTCTGTCACTTCCCGTTTGCCTTTGGTCAGGACAAGTGGAAGGTGCTGATCCTGCGTGACCTGCTGCCGGGAACGAAGCGGTTCAGGGAGCTGAAAAAGTCCGTAGGCAATGTGTCTCAGAAGGTTTTGACCGCCCAGCTCCGGGCGATGGAGGAAAACGGGCTTCTCCACCGTGAGGTCTACGCCGAATTAGCAAATATTTTTGCTGGGCGGCAGCTCTACTTTCTGCCAAAAATGGCATCGAATGGCACTGGCATACTGAATTGGAGTTTATTTATATTGAATCCGGAACTGTTACTTTGTGGATTGGAGAAGACCAATTTCATTTAACCGAAGGAAATGGCATATTCATTAATACAAAGGTACTCCATCGCCTTTATTCTCCCTCAAAAGCCCTCATTCCCAATTTTGTATTTATGCCTTCTTTTATTGCCCCTTGCGACAGCCTGATTTATCAGAAATATATTCTGCCGATCATTTCTTACCCATTGCCATTTCTCATATTTCATATTAACCCCAACGGAATACCGGAAACAGAAAAGCCGTTGATTGGGACGGCGCTGCATTTCCGGCTGCCATCCGCGGGATTCTGGTCCCTGCCTTGCCGAAACTCATGCATCCGACACACAGCTTGGAGATATGAATATCCTCTGCACCAAAAATGTCGATTTCCATATTTATATTTGAGATTCTGATAAGCATTACAGCGGCTTTTAAAAAATCTGTATTGATTTTTCTGCGTGAGATGTTATAATCGGTATATACCGAAAATAAAAGGAGGAACGCGTCCATGCCAAGACCGCCACGGTGCCGTCGGATTTGTGGCGCACCACAAGTTGATACCTTCTGCCCCAATGGGTGCGAGAATACCGAGCCGATCCTGCTGACGCTGGACGAATACGAGGTCATTCGGCTGGTTGACTTGGAGCAGAAAACCCACGAGCAATGTGCCGTACAAATGGATATTTCCCGCTCTACTGTGCAGGAAATTTACGAAAGCGCACGGCGTAAGATCGCAGCGTGTCTTGTCCACGGGAAACCGCTGCACATCACCGGGGGAAACTACCGCATCTGCGGAGGACAGGAGGCAGCCCACTGCGGCCGTTGGTGCCGGATGCAGAGAGCCAACACAGAAAAATCCAACAAAAAATGCAAAGGAGATTCCATTATGAAAATTGCAGTTACCTATGAAAACGGTCAAATTTTTCAGCATTTCGGCCATACCGAACAGTTCAAGCTTTATGAAGCTGAAGACGGCAAAATCACTCATGCGGAAGTTGTTGATACCAACGGCAGCGGTCACGGCGCACTGGCAGGCTTCCTGATGCAGAACGGCGTGGACACTTTGATTTGCGGGGGCATCGGCGGCGGTGCCCAGGCAGCACTCGCCGAAGCGGGGATCAAGCTCTACGGCGGTGTCAGCGGGGACGCTGATGCAGCGGTGAGCGCATTGCTCAGCGGAAATCTGGGCTATGACCCCAATGTTCATTGTGATCACCATGACCATGAGCACGGCGAGAAAGGTCACACCTGCGGTAACCACGGCTGCGGCAAGCATAGCTGCCATTGATATGGAACGAACACTGACACAGCTTCCGTTCTGGTCATCCTTGACCGAACACGAAATGGAAACGCTTTTCTGATGTGATGTAGGCGATGCAGCAGATCATGTTCAAGGGATTGGATCGGCGGCTGGCAGAGTTTCTCCTTGCCGAAGCGGAACGTACTGACTCCGACACGATACACATGACCCATGAGCAGATCGCCCAGCACATCAGCTCGGCGCGGGAGGCAGTGGCGCGAATGCTCAAAAGCTTCTCGGAGGACGGGCTCGTGGAACTAAGACGAGGTGCGATCACGCTGCGGGATAAGAACAGACTAAATCGTTTGAAATAGATGTGACTTTGTCACAGAATGAAATCATAATTCTAATATAATGAAAGCAGAAAACCGAAAGGAGAATCATCATGGAGCAGAAGTTTTACATTTGCAAGCATTGCGGCAACATCATTGCCAAAGTTAAGGACGCAGGTGTCCCTGTCATCTGCTGCGGCGAGCCGATGAGCGAGATCGTTCCCGGCACCACCGACGCCGCCGTGGAGAAGCATGTTCCTGTCTGGACAGTGGAAAACGACGTCGTCCATGTCAAGGTCGGCTCCGTGGAGCATCCCATGCTGCCAGAGCACTACATCGAGTGGGTATCTCTCCAGACCAAGCAGGGCAATCAGCGCAAGGAACTGCATCCCGGCGAAAAGCCGGAGGTCTGCTTCGCTCTCTGCGAGGGCGATGAAGTCGAAGCGGTCTACGCCTATTGTAACCTCCATAGTCTGTGGAAAGCGTGATTCATCTTTCAAAAATCTGTTGCCATTTCTCACCCCCTATCGCGGCAAGTGTGTATTCGTCCTACTTGTCACGCTGGCGAATGCGGCAGGCGCTTTGCTGATCCCTACCATCACCGCCGACATGATCAACATTGCCGTGGAGGGCAGACACATGGATTGCGATCCTCGGCGGTGGGATGCTTATAAAAGGCAGCCTGACTCCCGGCACGTTCCAGGCCTTTTTCCAGTACATGAACATGTCCAGCGAACCGATCACAGAGCTTTCCTATATGACAAACTCTCTGCAATCGGCGCTGGCCTCCATGGAGCGGGTATATGAGCTGCTGGATGAGCCGGAGATGGAAGCAGAGCCGGAAGCACCGAAGCGAATCGGCCATGCGCTGGGAGCGGTGGAGTTTTCCCACGTTCGCTTTGGCCAATTATTGGTGAATCGACATTTTGTTTCCTTTATCCACTCGTTTTTATGATGTTCCAAGCACTTGATTCAAGGCAGAAAGTCATGTCGCATCACTTAATACTACAGCCCCTTCTTTATTTCTTCAATTGTCATCTCATATACTTCCGTTACTTTTTCCATTGCTTCCGGTATCCCCGGCTGCTCTCCGGTCCTATCTCTCAAAAGTTCTGTCAACTCATGACTAACCTCATACAGACGGTCAAAAGAAAGATTCTGACACACCCCTTTCAGTGTGTGTGCACCGCGAAAAGCATCTTCATAATTTTTATTTTCCAATGCCTGTTTTAACTGTATATAACTCTGATCTTCAAGGAACTTTAATGCAAATCTCCGAATCAGTGCTTCGCTGTGAAGGCGTCCCAAGACAGCTTCATAGTTTCCTCCAATAGCTTCGTAACACTCTTGCATTGTCATATTTTAGTCCTCCTGTCAATTGTATTCCACTAATTCATGAACCTCTGCGAATCAATTATATACATACCTTAAAATCGTTTTTATAACTTCATCAATCACAATCGGCTTTGACAAATGTGCGTTCATTCCTGCATCCAGTGATGCCTGAACATCTTCTGCAAATGAATTAGCTGTCATTGCTATAATAGGAATGTTTTTTCCATCCGGTCTGTCATTCATTGCCCTGATTGCTTTTGCTGCTTCATAACCATTCATTTCAGGCATCATGATATCCATCAGGATTACATCAAATGTGCCTTCCGGATGATTTCTGAAAATCTCAACAGCATTCTTTCCATCCACAACTCTTTCTACATTCATCCCGAACTCTTCCAACTGCACGGCAGCAATCTCTGCATTCAGTTCATTATCCTCTGCAAGAAGGACATTCACACCTGTAAGATTCACCTTTTCAGAAATACCTGTGTCTGACTTATTACATTCCTTATCTGTAATTTCCAAAGGAATATCCACAGTAAATGTGGTTCCCTCATGCTTTTTACTCTGCACGGAAATGGTTCCACCCATCATATCTACATACTTCTTTACGATAGCCATCCCCAGTCCAACTCCATGGTACTGCGTTCTCACATCGGAATCTTCCTGTGCAAATTCCTCAAAAACTTCTTTTGTAAATTCCTCACTCATGCCAATACCAGTATCCGAAATGCGGTAACGCATATTTATATATCCATCCCCGCCCTTTTCCAGACACCGGGCTTCAAATGTAATCGTCCCTCCATCCGGAGTGTATTTTACGGCATTGCTCAGAATATTGACCAGCACATCACGCAGGCGTGCAGGATCCGCAAGTACATTTGGAATCTTTGCTTCTTCACGCTGAATCTTAAAGTTGATATCCCTGTTCGTAAGAAAGCCTTTTGTAATATCCAATGCAGAATCTGTAATGTTTTTCACATCCGCCGGTACCGGATTGTATTTCACTTTTCCACTTTCGATGCGGGTCAGATCTAATAAATCATTGAGCAGCGACAGTAAATGCTCTGAGCTTTCGTCAATCTTTTCCAGACAATTTTTCACCTCGTCTGACGGATTGTTTTTCATTGCAATACCGGTAAATCCTATGATTGCATTCATCGGTGTCCTCATATCATGGGACATATGTGACAGAAATGCTGTTTTTGCCTTGGTTGCAGCCTGTGCCTGCTCTGCCAATTCCGCCATTTCCTCAGCTTTCTCCTGAGCCGTCTTCTGAGCTTTTTTTCTTGCACTGAGACGCACCATTATCACAGCCATAGTAGTCAGCAGCCCTCCAAAAATAAGAAGAGCCAAAACAGTAACAACAGGATGCAGACGGATCCAGTCAACAAATGTCAGCTCTGTTGCTTTGTATGTGGTATACTGTGCTGCAAGATCTTCAACAAGATTTTGGGGCATGGCATACATTGCTTTCGTCAGAATACCAGCCAGCGCATGGTTCTCAGTTGATGAAATTACCATGCGGTAGGTGAATGTAGGCTGCTCCAGCAGAGTATATGTCATGGTGCCCGTAGTGTCACTGTTCACAAACGCCTGTGCCATGTAATAATAGACGAAGGCAGCATCTGCTTTACCCTCACGGACAGCTTCCATCATTTCCTGTCGGGTACTGCACATCAGTTTTTCTGCACCGGGTGCCATTGCATCTTCAATTGAATTTGATGCTGTCTGGTCAACAGTAGTAACAACATTAATTTTTCCATCAAAGTCACGCCGTGTCACCCTTGCCAGCTGCATCGTAATGAAAGGTGCAGTAATCCCCCATTTTTTCGTTTCAGCATAGTTATCTGTTTCCAGGCGTGCATCGATGCTCATATCTGTGGTTTCCGTATTTTTCTGATAAGCAATATACTCATCTCTGGTATCAGGTGTAAGAAACTCATAGGAAATCCCGGCATAGTCTGCAATTTTCCGGAAGTAATCCGGGATAATACCCTTCATCTCACCATTTTCATTATAAGAATATGGATAACGGGTCGGATCACACAGAACATGAAGCGGGTTGTCCTTGGTATACTGTGAAATAATACTTTTTTCTTTCTCCGTATATTCCAGATTCTTAGTTTCGATGCTTTCATAATTTTTATTATAAAGTGTCGTTTTCCAGTCACCCTCAACTGCATTCATCTGGTCGATTGCATAATTGATCTCATTCAGCAATTCTGTATTACCTTTTTTAACAATGACATAGAAATCGCTGCTGCCAAATTTATCCACGATTCGCTCATTGTTTGTTTTTCTCAGAGAACTGGTAACAATCGCATCAACTTTTTCGCTCTGAAGGGCTTCCTTCATTTCTGCGGTCGTATCAAAATAAGATGGAACATATGTAAATCCTTTGTTGTCTGCAAAATCCGCAAACTCTTCATTCCGGGTGTTTCCGTTCAAAAGCGCCACACGCATACCGTTGTAAGTGCTGTAATTGCCGTCCACAATCGTGCTGTTGTCACTGAGGACGGTCAGCATCCCATAATTGGTTCCGATGGGACGTGAAAAATCAAACTTTTCTTCTCTGTCCGGTGTTTTGCGGGCAGATGTTACCATGTCGATCTCGCCATCTTCAAGCATCTGCTGCATATCATCCCAGCTCTTATCATATCCGACATATTCGTAATCTACATCCCAATAACGGGCCATCAGCCGAAGAAAATCATAGCCATACCCACTGCGGTTGCCTTCTTCATCCATCACATGATAACCATCCATGGCAAAGAAACCGACTTTGACAGTTTCATGCTGCGAACTGTCCTCGGCTGCATATGCAGTCTGGGGAGAAAATATCATACACACGCATACAAAAGTCAGTAACACTGCCACATATTTCTTAGCTCTCGAAATCATATTAAATCTCCTGGTCAACCTCCTGGTTTAATAAAATTGCACTGTCGCATCAAATCCATTTGTCACTGTTCAGTGACCTGCGGTTCGGTACCCCCCCCCCACCAGATTTTATGCTTCTGATCGTCTTTTCCAGCACCTTCATCTCAACCGGTTTTGAAATATGTGCATTCATACCGGCTGCCAAAGAATTCTGAATGTCCTCCGAGAATGCATTGGCAGACATTGCAATGATTGGAATCTTCTTTGCCGCTTCATGGGAGCTTCTGCGGATTGCCTTCGTTGCATCATAACCATTCATAACAGGCATCTGCACATCCATCAGAATCATGTCATAATCACCTGGAGCAGACTGTTCAAATGCTTCCAAAATCTCTTCGCCATTTTCACAAATGGTACATTCCGCACCTTCAATTTTTAACAGTTCTATCAGGATCTCCGCGTTCAACTCATTATCCTCTGCACACAGGAATTTCATTCCCTGCAGAATATTTCCATCCTGCTCATCTGTTTCTTCTTGTGCCGCCAGAGCAACCGTTCTATCCTCTGCAATTTTCAGATCCAAGAGAACCTCAAAACAGCTTCCCTGTCCTGGTTCACTCTCCACATCAATGGTACCTCCCATTGCCTCAACCAGATTCTTAGTAATCGCCATTCCAAGTCCGGTTCCCTGTATTTTATTTGTAAGGGAACTTTCCGCACGGGTAAACGCATCAAAAATTGTATCCTTGAAATCTGCCGACATTCCCATACCATTATCGCTAACTAAGAAACGGTACTTTGCATAGACAGATGACTTTGTCTCACATTCTTCTACAAAGAACTGAATTTCCCCACCTTCCTGGGTATACTTCACTGCATTGGAAAGCAGGTTGCTGAAAATCTGCATCAGGTGAACCTGATCCGCATTCACCCACTCATGCTGAATATTTTCTTTTATGATTGTAAGGGTCTGCTGCTTTTCATATATTTGAGTATGAAATATAGTGTCAAGTTCCTGTACAAGATCCAGAATAGAAAAGTCAGAATACTTGAAGACTGTTTTTCCTGCCTCAATCTTGCTCATATCCAGAACATCATTGATAATTCCTAACAGGTGCTGTGATGAAATGTCTATTTTTTCTGCATACTCTATAACTTTTGCTTTATTACCTGCATCATGTCTGATCAAAGATGTGATACCAATGATTGCATTCATAGGTGTACGAATATCATGTGACATATTAGACAGGAAATCCGTTTTCGCCTTATTTGCATTTTCAGCTGTCTGCAAAGCCTCTGTTGCAACGTTCTTTGCCTTTTTCAGTTTTTGATTGACTACTTCCATTTCCTTCATTGTTTGTAAATGAAGTTCATTATTTCTTTTTTCATATTCTGCTTTTTGATCTGCAAGACTAAGTCTGGAAATACTGTAGAATAATCCGGCAAAAAGTAAAAATATATAACCTGCCATGAGTATTGTTGTAAACAACACCGTTTTCTGGTAATCCCTCAGCACATTGTCAACAACTCCCCTTTCCACAATACATACCAAAATGGTGTTGTTGCTTTCTATCGGGCAATACCCCAGATAATAGGGGTTCTGTTTTCCCAAAAGTGCAACTCCGGATTCTCTGTTATCAAACTTCTTTTTGAACAAATCAGCCTCTTCTTCTGTAATAGCCTGTTCTCCTTTTAAATGTTTTAACAGAGAATAATTACGCAGGTATTTATCACCACTCTGGTTCGTATATGTAATATTTCCGTCATTATCCAGCATGAACAAATATGCTTTCCCGTCATAACCTTTCAGTTTTAACATGGAATCCAGTTTCGAATGATCAAACACAGCTCCAATTGCCGTATAAGTTTCCCCATTGATGGTATATTCCTGACATGGAATCGCAACCAGATAACCGTCTTTTTTCTTCTGAGCATAATCAAGACGCACCAGTTTTCCAATATTGTATCCGTTCTTTAAATCCAGCAGAAGTTTACTTGGCATATCAATCCGCATTTTTGTTCCACCTGCTGATATTGCCTGACCATTTTCCTGAAGGAATATAAGTGTACTTTTCAATTCTTTTTCCCATGCTTCAAAGAAACTTTTGTTCACATCCGTTTCAAGAGACAGCTCCCTCTCATGAAGTAAAAATTCCTCAACCAACTGCAGCTGGCTGTAGTACCCACTCACTTGAAGATCATAGGTCTGCTGCATCTGTTCAACAACAGCTCCCATACTGCTTTTTCCATTTTCACTGATATACTTGCTAGACTTACTTATAAGATACTTTATACAAACTACGCTTAAAAGAATAATAAGTAGTATAAGCAACAGCCTTGTTATTTTTTTTCTTTTATTTACCGTTTGTTCTATCTCCACTTTTACTGTTCAACCTCTATATAATCTTCCGGTGCTGACGGCTGCTGTCCTTTTGACATTGCTTCGATCCATGCACTTGATAATGTTGTATCTTTAAGCTGCTCAATCTCACATTTCGGATTTATTTTTTTCAAAACAGACATTGTGGTGTCTGTAAGAAGAATCGAGTATTCCTTTTCTTTGTCTATTTTCTTATCATTAACTGTCAAGTCCTTTAATGAAAATCCACTTTCCTCTTGATTGACGATCATTTTCATACCGGATGCAATTGGTAATTCGTATTTATTGGTTACATAAAAATTCTCATCCGCATCGGTGAAATAATTTTCCACGAGTTCACAAACCTGTTTACCACTAATTTTTGTAAAATATAATGCTGTATCTGAACTCTTTGCTGTCATCATGCCAACCCGGCTATTGGTGCATTCTCCTTTATATATAGAAGAAGTGAAATAATAATATGGTGCCAGAGCCAGCTGTGCATCATTTTCTTCTCTGATCGTAGTTAAAATGGAAGATGCTGCATCACGGCCATTTCTATCGTTCAGTGAAATGGAATATTCATTTTCAAAATTCACCGTTGCTTTTTCTTCTGGAGCTTTACGATTCATTACACTGCGCAAAGTATCATAAGCCTGCGTTTCATCCATTTCCCCTGACAGTAATCCGTGAACAGCCTCAAGACTTGCATCAAATGATTTTTGAGCGGAATATCGGATATAAACAGCATTATTTTTAATTTCCTCTTCCAGTCCAGGTACATCCTGCATCATGGTTGGAACGTCTGTATTCAATGAAATAACACCGCTTCCATCCGCAATCAGCTTTTGCCCCTCTTCTGAAATCATACAATCCAGCACATCCAGTGCAGTATCCAGTTTCTCCCGGTCTTTTTCCAGGTTTTTGTTAAATGCAATGTTTAATGACGGAGTCATATACACATAGGATTCATCCGATGTCTGTGAAAAGTAAGGAATACGGATCAGCTCCGCATCCATCTGTTTCTGCAGCTGCTGCATAACCGTCGGATGTCCATGAAACATTGCTGATTTTCCCTCGACAAACATCTGGGTTCCTGTATTGATGTCAATATTGATATCTTCTTTGCCAAAATGCGAGTCCTTAAGAAACTGACTGGTTTCTGAAAAAATACGTTTCCATAATGTATCATCAAACTTTACTTCATCCGCTGCAGTCTCTGCACCGTTTCGCCATTCAATACCATCCAGGCTTGTAAACTCACCGATTGCCGCTGCCTGGATGATTTCATTATTAGACCAGTCTTCACCAAGATCCATGGAATACGGTTTTATGCCATTATCATAAAACTGCTGACAGGCCTGTACATATTCCTCATAATTTTCTGGAATCTTTATGCCATACTGATCAAACAGTGTTTTGTTGGCAATGATCGTCTGTGGAATACCACAGATTGGCAGCCACTGGATTTCATCCTCCTCATTCTTATAATATTGCACCGCATAGGAATAATACTTAGAAACAACATCATAAGAAGCAAAATCCATAAGATAAGGCTGTAAGTCCTGTGCATCTGTTCCAGAAAATCGACGTACTGTTATGATATCCGGTAATTCATCATGTTCTTTAAAATAACTGTATAAATCGGTATCATTGTTACCAATAATAAATTCGATATCCTGATCAGGAAACTGTTCATGGATATAGGGTGCAATATTTTTCATCAAACGATTTTCCCACAGATAAACGGTAAGATGATCATCATTTTTAGATACTTCTTTCTTTGACTGTCCACATCCAGACAAGACAGCAGCTGCTACAAGTACACCTGACACCACCGCTATCAGACAACGTTTTGCCTTTTTCATACTTTCATTTTCCTCATTCTTTCCTATATAAAGTCATTATTGTTACGTCTATGAAATAACACCACAAAAAGCACTGTCAGACAGACAGTGCACCTCATTTTATGCAACTGGCTGCCATTTTACAGGCCCTGTAGTTTTGCGTCCCAGACTTTCATCTGGTTTGCCGATTTCCTTATTATAGCTTTTAAACTTATGCAAAAAACTGGTTTTATTATACTATAGCGCTCTACTGTACACAAGAAAAACATTACCGTTTTAACGCCTGAAAACAAAAAAAGAACAGTCGATATATATACTCGAACTGTTCTTCTACTTCCGAAGTCCACGAAGCATTGACATTACTGTTTCCTGCTCATTTGCATTCAGATCGTTCCATATCCCTAGAACTTCTTTCTGTTTTTCTGTCAGATTCTCTGAATTACCTTCCTGAAAAAACTGCGATAATGTCACGCCCAAAGCTGCACATATTTTTTCAAGTGTGATCAGCGACGGCAGGTTTTCCTGCGCCATGATCCTTCCCAGTGACGACTGGGAAATTCCCGACAGCTGCGATAATCTGTATTTACTGATATCACGCTTTTCACATAAAGATGTTATTTTATCCGCAATATACTTCTCTACCTGCAAGTAACTATACCTCATTTCCGCTATTACATGTTCTTATTGTACCTGTAATAATGAAAAAATATTAGTAATCAACTTTGCAAGTATTTATCCCCATCATGGGAAGTATACGGATAAAAAAATATAAAGATACTTTCGTTTCCGCAAAAGTCATTTTCGCTTATATCATTTTTATAATAACACAGACAGTTATGTTTGTCACATAAAAGTTTGAAACCCCAAACAAAAAAATAAACCTTCTCGTACCGCAAAGCCGCATATCCACGGATAAATCCCCATCCCAGAGGGATCACCCTTCTGATGAATATAAAGGCTATTCGCAGATGGCTACGCAATCTGACATGGATGCCTTTTCACAGAAAGTTCACAGCTCATATAATGACACTATATTGACGTGACACGAGTATGTGAGTATACTGTAAGCCATGTGGAGGTTGTGCGTATGTCAGCAACAAATCTGAACATCCGAACGGATAAGGAAACAATTAAAGGATAAATCTGAAAAGCGAATCAGCTGATGGAAAAATGCACGCTCTGCAGATGCGGTATTTACATCAGCCCCTTCCACATATTTCTATGAAATAAAAAGTGGAGTCAAATTGAATGAAAACACAAGCAGACAAGAAGTCAGTCAAAGACATCCAAGAGTTAAAGCAGAGATTTACCAAGTTTTCCATAGGTTTATTTGCAATTTTGACGCTTTCAATCACATTGTTGGCATCAGCATATACATATATTCTGCAAAAATCGTATACAGATATCGCCCTTGAAACGGAACTCAAACGTGATATGGAAAATGCAGATGCAATTCATAAATTGGTAAATAAAAAAATCGGAAGAGAAGAATTTGCCACGCTCCGCCATCAATCTGATGAAAATACAGAAATGTATCACGAGGTTTCCTCGTTTCTAAATGAAATTCGAACGCTGAATTCAACCAGATATTTATACACCGCCACCCGAAATGAAGAAAACAGGCTGATCTATGTGGTGGACGGTCTGGATCCCAACGCAGGAGATGTCAGACATCCGGGAGACTATATTGAGGATGAAATGATTCCGTATATTAACAAGGCTCTTTCAGGAGAAACGGTGTATTCGCAGAACATTGTTGATACGACATGGGGTCCTATTTTCACAGCCTGTTATCCTATAACGGGCGATTCGGATGAAATAGTTGGTGCTTTATGCATTGAAATGGATATGCAGTCTGTGAATGGGCTGGTAGAGCGAACAAGAAGAGCATCCGTTTATGTTGGAGCTATGGCAGGATGTGTGCTGTTTTTGCTTTGTGCTGTCTGCTTTATCGGCTACAAAAGAAAAAGAGAAGATGAAATTGAACAGACGCTTTTGTTGCGCGAGGCTGCGGAAAAAGCAGAGACCGCAAACAGAGCAAAATCATCCTTCTTACTTAACATGTCACATGATATTCGATCACCTATGAATGCTATTATCGGATTTACGGACATTGCACTGAACCAGACAAATGTATCTGAAATTCACGATAGTCTGCAAAAGGTAAAAATAAGTTCAGAGCATCTGCTGTTGTTATTGAATAATGTACTGGATCTTAGCCGTATCGAGAACGGAAAGGTAAGCTTCTCACCTGAGCCGGAGAATTTGCCTGTCCTAATAGATAATGTGATTGCTATCGTGGATGGACTCCTACTGAATCGGGATTTAACATTTGAGATACATCGCAACATCCCCAAAGAACTTTATGTTCTGACGGATGCAACAAAAATTCGTGAGATATTGACGAATCTTCTGAGCAATTCGGTCAAGTTTACAAAAGATGGCGGAACGATTACTTTTGAAATTAGTATCAAACCGGGCATAGACGAACGGCATATTGTAGGCAGTTATGCAGTAAAAGACAATGGCATTGGTATGAGTGAAGAATTTCAGAAAAGGCTGTTTGAACCCTTTTCACAGGAGGATAACGGCGCACGAACACATTATGCCGGAACGGGGCTTGGAATGGCAATTTCCAAGCAATATGTAGAACTGATGGGCGGTACAATTACGGTTCACAGCAAGAAAGGGTGTGGTTCGTCTTTTACAGTAGAAATTCCTATGGAACTTGCAGACCCAAAACAGATACCTGAGCTGAATCTGATACAGGATGTCAGCCTTAATGGAGTAAAGGTTCTTCTCGCAGAAGATAATGAGCTGAATGCGGAATTGGCAATCACGCTGCTCGAAGAAGCAGGTATGCATGTAACTCGTGCAGTAGACGGACAGGACGCAGTTGCTTGTTTTGCCAACAATCCAGCAGACACATATGATGTGATTCTAATGGATGTCCTGATGCCTAAAATGAATGGGCATCAGGCGGCAAGGGCAATTCGTGCAATGAGCAAGGAGCGCCCAGACGCTGCGAAAATTCCAATCATCGCACAATCTGCAAATGCTTTCAAGGAAGATGTACAGGCATCCTTGGATTCTGGAATGAACGGACACATTTCAAAGCCATTCAATATAGATGCAGTGACCACTGCAATAAAACAAAATATAAAGAGATAGAAGATTGAGCAACAATCCGCTAACTATCAGAGCATCGTTCAAGGTTTATTTGGACGGTGCTTTTTCTATACCCATTTTGCAGAGAGGTGGTGCGCTATTTCATAAAGCAGCAGCCCGCACACCTGGAAGCTTTCGACGAAGCCCTGGTAAAGCGCTGGCTTGAGCGGATCATTGTCTGGGAGGACCACTTCACTGTGGAGCTTAAGTCCGGACTGAACTCTGATAAGGGAAAATACAAGGGCACAGAATCTTTTGACGTATACTCGCAAACCAAGCTGTCACTCATTGTCCGAGTGACAGCCTGGTTACTTGCTATCCCTGATACCTTATTCTTTCAACCAACGTTTCCTTTTTCAGATTACTGCTTAAAACGCAGGAAAGCACAATCTGCAAAAGGCTGACCAGCAAAATCATAGCAAGAATTGGTGTAATTGGAACATGATAGACATTCATTCCAAATATCCCATTATGCTTTGCATAGGCAAAGAGCACGTAGCCAAGTGGCAGACCAACGACAAGTGCTACACATATGGTGCCAACCGTAAAAATCAGTCCCTGTAACTGCAGACATAAATTTAATTGTTTATTTGTCATACCCACAGCCTGTAATACACCATATTCCTGCTTTTTTATCGTAATATTCATGATCATGGTGTTTGCCATATTCATAAAACCGATGAATCCTACAACCGCCATAAACAGATAACAGCCAAGCTTCATCGTGCGAGCTGAGAATTCTGCAGATTGTAACTGCGCATGATAAGTACCCATTTTTATATGCGAAGTATTAGAAATCAATGTATTCAGATTTTGCTCCACAGATGCCACATCTTTTTTGTCACAGTCCACCCACAGATAGCCATAGGCTGTTCCTCTCGGATTCATGGAACGGTATACACCTTCTGGAATGACAAGATAAGTGTCCGCGCTTACAAAGGATCCTGCAATCTTTCCCTGATAGGTATAGGTTTCACTTCCATTCTCAAAGTCAAATGCAATGGATTCACCCGGAGCATATCCATCTTGTTCCATCCACGTTGACCAGCCAAAGAAAATATCACCATTCTTTACCGCCTGATCATAGTCCATAGAGCCAATATCCCCGTCCTGGCGCATAAAATCAAAATCATTTTTGCTCACAATATCAGCCGGAAATCTTGTTCCGTTCAGATTTACAGAGACTATCTCTCTCGTCATGACATCTGTCACTCCCGGAATGCTTTTGATTTCTTCGATCAGCGAATCATTCAATGGATTATCCGTCAGAATCGTATCCAGATTATTCTCCGGATATCTTTCATCATACTCAGCAGAATAGTCAAGCTGCAGTTCAAATTGTCCATGATTAACGGAAAGACGTGCTTCATGCTCCGTGTCAATATTTCCCACATAATTAGAAATAATCACAAACAATGCGCAGGAAAGCCCCAGTGTGAGGATGGTACCAATGGTTCTTTTTTGGTTACCCATTACATTTGCCATTGCCATAGAAAACACGGTGACATTTTTTCTGCCATTTCGTTTTCCTTTTTTGTGTGTTTCTGCATTTTCTAAATACCGTGTTGCTTCGATAGGTGAAATCCGTGAAACAATTTTCATTGGTTTACGCAGTGCCAAAGCAACGGTAAGAAATGATACGAAAATACATAGAAGCATAACAGGCAGGGAAAACAGTGACACCTGCTGATTTTGGACTCCCATAGAGTCAGTTCCGGTTGATACAAGATTCCCCTGTTCTACCAGCCAGTTAAAACCGCATTTTGCAATCAGAAAGCCCAGAAGCAATCCAACCGGTATTGAAAAAATTGTCAAAAAAATGCCCTCTCTGAAGATCAGTTGTTTCATCTGCTTTTTTGTTGCTCCCAGAGCCTTGATTTTTCCATACTCCTGTATCTTGTTGGCAATACCGACCTGAAAAATATTATAAATGACCACAACAGAGAAAAGTACAATTGCAAGAATCAAACCCCCGCATACCGCAATCGTTTCATAACTCGGCTGCAAGACCCATTGCAAATAGAGATCATTGACTATAACGTTTTTTTCTTCGATCCCACAAGCTGCTGCAATCTGCTTTATAACCGAATCAATATTATTCATAGATACATTTGCAGAATCATTTAAAGTAAAATAAATATTATACTGTCTGTCATTCTCTGCGACGTGCTCATCATAAAACTCCTGTGACCCGAAAGCAACATAAGATGCCTCGATGGTATACTCATCCCGATCATATAGGATTCCGCTGACAACAAATTCTTCCGACTTATATTCTGACTGCATCCCTGCGCGGTAATCCAATGTCACCGTATCCCCGACTTTTACATCACCATACCCCATTGCACGGAAAAATGCTCTTCCTGCGGCAATTTCCTGCATTTTTTCCGGATACTTTCCTTCCTTTAACTCATATTCTTTATTATAGGGAAGCATTTTTTTTACAGTCTCATCCATGCAGACAAACCCGCCTTTTTCATTGCCTTTTATGATACCTTCGGTGCACATAGTGCCTGTAGCATCTATTTCCGCACGGCGGTTTACTTCTTTTAACTGCGATCCGTCTGCGGAAACAAACAGACCATAATTGCTTCCATATGAGCCTGCCGCCTGACTTTTCTGTAAATGAATTACCCCATTTCCCACAGTACTGATGATAACAAGCAGCATCGTAGTCAGACATATGGACATCATGATCAGTATACTTCTTGTCTTGTTCTTTTTGCCATTGCTATGTGCAATCCTGCTTATTGTCTTCATCTGAAATCCACCACCTGTCCATCCTCAATCACCAGAATGCGATCAGCGACCTGTGCGATTTCGTCATCATGGGTAATCATTACAATCGTCTGACCATATTTTTTTGCTGTCATTTTAAGCAGTGCAATCACCTCATCGCTGGTCTTAGAATCAAGATTGCCTGTCGGCTCATCTGCAAATATAATTTCCGGACGATTCACCAGTGCTCTTGCAATTGCTACTCTCTGCTGCTGTCCTCCGGATAACTGATTTGGCAGATTATAAATCCGGTTTTCAATCCCCAAAGTTGCAATAATATCATTTACATACGCTTCATCCACTTTTCTTCCATCCAGCCCCAGTGGCAGTACAATATTTTCCCATACATTAACAGACGAAACCAGATTAAATGCCTGAAAAACAAATCCGATTTTTCTTCTGCGGAAAACAGCAAGAGCATCTTCTTTCATCCTGTATAAATCTTTCCCTGCTAAAGTAACACTGCCTTTTGTCGGGGTATCAAGCCCTCCAAGCATATGAAGTAATGTACTTTTACCGGAACCTGACTTTCCAACAATTGCGACAAATTCTCCCCGCTCAATCTGAATGTCCACCTGATTGACCGCTTTGACCTGATTCTCACCTGCGCCATAAAACTTACAAAGCTGCTTGGTTTCTAATATCACACTCATGTGTTGCCTCCTTTTCATCTTACATCCAAATTGTATCAGGACAATCTTTCATTTCACTTTCAAAAAACGAGCAGAAGTCTTACAGAATTGTAAGATATCTGCTCACTTAAAATTTAACCAACATATGGTAATTGAATCACAAACGTGCTTCCTTTTTTCTTTTTGCCGGAGGTTACCGTGATCGTACCTCCGTGTTTTTCGATAATTTCTCTCGATAGAAAAAGTCCGATTCCTGTACCACTCTTTTCCATGACCTCCCGGGAACTTCCTCTGTAAAATCGTTGAAAAATTTTGTGATACTCATTCTGCGGAATACCAATTCCCTGATCCTCAATTTCCATTCTTACAAAATCGTTTCTTTTTTGTAACCGGATAAATATTTTTGAACCACACGGACTGTACTTGACCGCATTATCCAGAACGTTGATCACAGCTTCACCAAGCCACCTTTTATCCTGCATAATCGTGCATGTTTCCAGCTCTTTTTCATAGTCAAAAACGAATTCAATTTCTTTCTCATCCGCTTTAGGATAAGTGCGGTTCACAGCAGATATGACAGTATCCATAAGCGGAAGTTTTTTCTTATTAATCTGAATCAGTCCAGTTTCCATCTTGGATATTTCAAGAAGCGACTGCAATAATGTCTCCAGTCCATCCAGAGCACTCCGACAACGGATACGAAACTCCTCCTGTTCTGTGGCACTTAAGTCATTCTGCATCAGCACACTAAAACATGTATCCAAAGCTGCAACCGGTGTCTTTAACTGGTGAGAAATATCAGAAACCATTTCTTTCGTGTTCTCCTTTTCTGCCCTTGCTTCTTCCTTTATCAACTGAATATGATGTCCGATTGCTTCAAGCTGGTCATTCAATTTTTCCAGTTCTGCATGATTTTCCGTTTTCAGTAAATCATCAAATTTATTTTCACGGAATCTGATCAGAATTTCTTCCAACTGGTCTAAAATTTTCTGATGACACGCATCTTCTTTTTTCTTCCAATAAAATAAAAAAGTCAAAAGAAGCACGCATATCACAGTGCTTACAGCACCGGTCACCATAACCTGATGCCGGAATTGCGAATAAAATGCATTCCCTTTATTCCCCCAGTATCCATATTGCTCCAATAATCGCCTTCCCTGTTCGTTGGTTTCAATATCCTTATCCTTAAGCAATTCCGAAACGGCATCCAGCCCGGAAAATTCTTCCTTTGCAGCAATCTCTGTCATAAGATTCATTTTATATTTATAATCTTCATAAAACACATATGTGGTAAAGCAATTTAATATTGCAAACAATAATATGACAGGTAATACCAAGGAGAGCACTACTGTGATCTTCTTGCGATATCTCTTTGTCACTGCCTTACCTCCTGATTCCATATATACCCAAGACCTCTGATATTCTTTATATAGACCGGTGCAGCCGGATTGTCTTCGATTTTCTCACGGAGTCTTCTGATATTGACAGCGATTGTATTTTCATCCACAAAATCCCCTTCCAGATCAAACACATTTTCCAATATTTGTGTTTTTGAAAGAATCTGTTTCGGATTCTGCAGAAAAAAAGTCAGCATTTTCAACTCCGTTTTTGTCAGACTGATTTCACGACTCTTTATCAGGACTTTCATTTCTCCTGCGATAAATACGATATCTCCCGAAATCATCTTTCCGGCTTCCGTTTTCTCCTGTCTGCGGCGGAAATGTGCTTCTATTTTCAAAAGAAGTACCGAAAGACTAAACGGCTTTGTAATATAATCATCTGCCCCTGCTTCATATCCCATGACCTGATCCATCTCCTGATCTAGTGCTGTAAGACAAATAATGTATGTATTATAATTGCATCTCATCCACCTTACAAATTCCAGTCCATTCCCATCCGGAAGATTCACATCACAAATGGTAACATCCACATTATTATCACTTGCAATTCTTTTCGCTTTTTTCACTGATTCTGCTGAAAAAACCTCATATCCGGATTTTTTCAGTGAAAATGTAATTCCACGATTTAAATTTTCATCATCTTCAACCACGAGTATACCTGGCATAGCATATGCACCTCTCTTTATTAACTATTCATCTTAAAATGCTTCAATGCCTCCACAATTGCACTCTCTTTATCTTCTGGACACTGTGGCTGCCTACTATCTTCATTTTTAGATAAATTATAATTCTTTCCAACCTCAATTCCGCATTTTCTCTTTACCTGTGAAATATACAGATGCTCTGTCTTTTTATTCCTACAAATCTTCGTGCAGTTTTACATCGCTATTATCTGCCATGCATTGTTTTAAGGCAACAATCATTTTTTCCGCATCCAGCGGCTTTGCAAGATGAACATTCATTCCAGCCAGCCGGCTGTTGATAATATCTTCTGCAAAGGCATTTGCGGACATTGCAATGATCGGAACCCTCCTGGCATCCCTTCTTTTCATTTCCCTGATTGTCCTTGCCGCATCCAGACCATTCATCCTCGGCATCATAACATCCATATAAATTACCCCAAAATAATCCGGTGCAGATTTCTCGAAGATTTCAACTGCTTCCTGCCCGTCTACTGCACATGTAACTTCCATACCGCTGTCTTCCAGTATACATCTGGAAATTTCCATGTTCAACTCATTGTCTTCCACAACCAATGCCCGCATGCCTTCTACCGAATAATCATCAAGGCTTACTGGCTTATCTGATAAATTACTGTTTTTATCCTGTGTGCCAATTTTGAACGGAATTTTTACAATAACTGTTGTCCCGACACCTGCTTTGCTCTTCAGTTCAATACTTCCATCCATTCTGTCCACGAGCTGCTTCGTAATTGCAAGCCCCAGTCCGGTGCCTTCATACCTGGATCTGCTTGTCTTGCTTTCCTGAGAGAACATATCAAAAACATGTGCAATAAAATCTTCACTCATACCCACACCCTGGTCTTTACAGTAGAAAGTGAAAATTGCTCTGCCATCATCCAGAGTTTCTTCCTCAACCCAGACCGTAATCACACTACCCGCCTGACTGAATTTTATGGCATTGTCCATAATATTCGACAGAATTCTTCCAAGATATACCGGGTTTCCAACCAGAGCGCTGTGACTGTATGTACCATTTTTCCAGTCAATCTCATACCGGATGCCTTTCTTGGCAGCCCGCTCATCATAAATCTGGTTCAATTCCCGTAGTACCATTGTCAGATCAAACAAAAGCTGCTGATCCTTCAAATCTCCGCTCTGTAGTTTATTTATATCCAGCACATCATTTGCAACGGTGTACAAAGGGAACATAAT